>NZ_JAESLA010000034.1:0-80645 GCF_017892405.1 Staphylococcus sp. GDY8P85P
CCGATGTTTGCGTAGAACCCACAAAAAAGAGGCGGGACAATGAAATTATGCTAATTTCTGTCCCGCCCCTTTAAATATTAATATTCAATATTTGGCATTTCGTTTACTTTGTTTTGGTATTTTTTGAAACCAACATATGCAGCTACGCCTAAAACTACTGTAATTAATAATCCCTTCATGTCTGTCACTCCTTTAAGGTTCTACATTTATTAGATTTCTTAAATATTTAAATCTAAATTTACCTATATTATACACTTAAAATCGTTCATTTTTAAAGTCACGTTTCATTATCTTATACACCATTGGTCTGATTTTTTATCAAAAGTATTGCAATAATTTGAAAATCTAATATATTAATTATATCGATTTCGAAATAAATTTATTAGAGGTGCACGACTGTGACAAAATTATTATACATTACAGCACATCCATTAGATGAATTAACTTCTAATTCTATGGCTGCTGGTAAAGCATTTATTGAATCATACAAAGAAAATCACGCTAGTGATGAAGTAAAACATATTGATTTATTCAAAGAAGATATTCCAGTGATTGATAAAGATGTATTAACTGGTTGGGGTAAATTAAGAAATGGTGACGATCTTACTAAAGAAGAACAACAAAAAGTAGATCGTTTCAACGAAATCTTAGAAGAATTCCTTTCTGCGGATAAATATGTGTTCGTTTCACCAATGTGGAATCTTTCATTCCCTCCTGTATTAAAAGCATACATTGATGCGATTTCAATTGCAGGTAAAACTTTCAAATACACTGCTGAAGGTCCTCAAGGTCTTTTAACAGATAAAAAAGTATTACACATTCAATCACGTGGTGGCTTCTACTCAGAAGGTCCAGCTGCTGAGGTTGAAAGTGGTGACCGTTACTTAAGAACCATCATGACTTTCTTAGGTGTCCCTTCATACGAAAATGTCATTATTGAAGGTCACAATGCACAACCGGAAAGAACAGAAGAAATCAAAGCCGCTTCAATTGCCGAAGCACAAGAAATGGGTAAAACTTTCTAATAAACCTTATTAAAAGGCATTGCGTAAACGACTACGCAATGCCTTTTTCTTACTCATCTTTCAAATGCTGAATATCTTGAAAGCCTTCTCTGTAATTTGATAATTCTTCCATGATGTCATACCAATCATGGCCCACGTTTTGAAATGTACGTTGCATTAATTCATTTTGCGCTTTATTTAATTTATCCACTAACTTACTTCCTTTAGGTGTTGGGAATAATTGTTTCACGCGTCGATCTTCTTCAGATGTTTGTTCGACAATAAGCCCTTCTTCTTTTAATTTGCGCAACGTCGCATGTGATCCCTGTTTAGAAATTTCAAGTGTTTTCAATAGTTGTTTAATGGTAATACCAGGCAATTTATTAATGAAGAATAAAAAGCGATGGTGTTGACGGCTCATGTCATATTTTTCAATAATTTCATCTGCCGTTTTTATAAATGTCTTATATGCGAAGTAAAATAACATATGTTCATAATCATTTTTATTACTATCCATAAGCTTCTTTCCTTTTCCATTTGTGAATGATTACCCACATTATAATCAATTTTCAAAAAACAGTCGAAAAAAGGTCAACATAATTGACTTTATTATTTAATGTAATTATATTGTAAGTGGATTCTAATTTATAAATAAAGGTGGAATGAATATGAAACAACGTGTAGGACAATACTTAATGGATGCAGTACATCGTGCAGGTGTCGATAAAATATTTGGTGTTCCTGGCGATTTCAACCTAGCATTTCTAGATGACATCGTGCGTCATGACGGTGTGGAATGGGTTGGCACAACCAATGAACTTAATGGGAGTTATGCTGCGGATGGCTATGCACGTATCAATGGACTAGGCGTGCTTGTTACAACATTTGGTGTAGGTGAATTAAGCGCGGTTAACGGGATTGCAGGTTCGTATGCTGAACGTGTCCCTGTTATTGCGATTACAGGTGCACCAACACAAGCAGTAGAACAAGCTGGTAAATATGTGCATCACTCATTAGGTGAAGGTCGTTTCGATAGCTATCAGAAGATGTTTGAACATATTACGACTGCACAAGCGTACATTACTGCTGAGAATGCTACAACTGAAATTCCTAGAGTCATCAATGCTGCTATTCATGAACGCCGCCCAGTGCACATTCATCTTCCTATTGATGTTGCAATGACTGAAATTGAGGTGGAATCATCATTTGATGTGACACCAGTACCAGACGTGAACGTTGAGCGCTATATAGATATGGTTGCAGAAAAATTACGTTCTGCATCACAACCCGTCATTATTACAGGTCATGAAATTAATAGTTTCCATTTACACGAGGCACTTGAGCAATTTGTTAATCGAACACAGATTCCAGTCGTTCAATTATCGCTAGGTAAAGGTGCTTTTAACGAAGAGAATCCATATTATATTGGTATTTACGATGGCAAAATTGCAGAAGAGCAAATTAAAGATTATGTCGATAACAGCGACGCAATTTTAAATATTGGAGCTAAATTGACTGACTCAGCTACAGCCGGTTTCTCTTATAAATTTGATATTGATGACGTCGTTATGCTTAATCACCATAACTTCAAGCTGAACGAAACAACTGCTGAAGACGTGACGCTACCTCGCTTAATCGACGGCTTGAATACAATTGATTATCGATATGAGGGTACGTTCCCTCCTTTTAAAAAGGAAGCAACAAATGAAATGACTTTATCAGATGATATCTTAACGCAAGCAACTTACTTTGACATGATGCAACAATTTATTAAAGATGATGATGTCTTATTAGCTGAACAAGGTACATCATTCTTTGGTGCGTATGATTTAGCTTTACCGAAAGATATGACATTCATCGGACAACCATTATGGGGGTCTATCGGTTACACACTACCAGCTACTTTAGGTACGCAAATGGCTGATCCAAATCGCCGTAACATCTTATTAATCGGTGATGGCTCATTACAACTTACAGTTCAAGAATTATCTACGATGATTCGCCAAGATATCAAACCGATTATCTTCGTGATTAATAACGATGGTTATACAGTAGAACGCTTAATCCACGGTATGGAAGAAACATACAATGATATCCGTATGTGGGATTATAAAGCGCTACCGAAAGTATTTGGTGGCGATAACGTTGTTGTTCATGACGTGAATACTTCTAATGATTTACAGAACGTCTTTGATGCCATTAACGCTGCACCAGAGCAATTACACTTCACTGAAGTTACAATGAAATGGGATGACGCACCAGCCAAACTTCGCGACATTTCAAAAGCCTTTGCAGCACAAAACAAATAAAAAATATTGCTTCTGCTAAACATCAAGCCTGCGACATTTAATATTGTCGCAGGCTTGTTGCTTAATTTATATACTCTTTTCATCTAAATAGTCGGAATCAATGACGTCTTTCGTTATATCTTGCAGATGTTTAAGATCCCATTGACCTTTATTGTCGTGTCTCAAACCATGTTGTTGCGCTAAATCCTCATTATAATCATCTAAGTTATACACTTCAAAATCATGTCTCGTGTCTTTATCGGTTTCATCCCACTGCTGATAGTGATTGACCATACTTGTCCACTTCACATGTTCTATGTGTGCACCTTTAGGCGCTTTAACGATATCAAAATTCAATCTTCCTAATAATTGATTATGTTCATTTCCAGTATCTTGTCCATTCAGAAAATTACCTAATGAATACGCAACCAATGTTTGATGATGTCCATGTTGACTCTTTACCCACTCAATCGGTTGTATGACATGGGGGTGCGTGCCTATTACGACATCTACGCCTTCATTCGCAAATAATTGCGCATATTTCCTTTGTGTACGATTTGGCTCATGATGATTCTCTAACCCCCAATGGGCCGACACCATCACGACATCACTTTGTTGTTTAGCTTTTCTTACATCTCGTTTAATCGTCTTTTCATCGAACGTTTTAACTGTATAAGGATATTTTGAGTTCATATCATTCATACCGTATGTATAACTTAGTAAACTCACCTTAATGCCATTTACAGTCATGACTGGTATCGTTTGAGCGTCCTTTTCCGAATTAAAAATACCTGTAAATATAACATGATCTTCAAATGGTTTCCAAGCCTTAAGATGATTGAACACCCCTTCATCTCCTTGATCTAAGGAGTGATTATTAGCACCATTGACCATATCAAAGCCTGTTGCGACAACATCTTGCGCAATTTGGCTTGGTGTATTAAAGTGCTTAAATCCAGAAAATGGGCGATCATCACCACCTAAAGGAGATTCTTGATTAATAAACGCAAGATCAGGTGCTTGTATGTCCTGCTTAATGTGTGAATACATAGGTTTAAAATTAAACGTGCCATCTTGTTGCATCGCATCATTATACACAACGGGATGTATTAAATTATCTCCGACTGCAACCACTGACGCCTCATCAGTCACATCTTCGGCTAACGTCATGCCACAAAGGATAGTAAAAGTAAAAAATAATATTATACAGCTGACATAATATTTAATCACAATACATGCCCTCTTTCATTGAAGCATTATAATGTCTTTTATATTCAGAACATCTTTAAATAAATTGTATAATACTTTATAATCATAGCTTTTATTTAATTTTAGTAGATTACTTATTTCGATGCAATTTGAATAAGAAAATAGTTTAATATATCATTTAATTGTATATTTTTATTAATTATTATAGGGAGTTATAACATGATATTATTACCACTAAGCATCATTATGGGGTGCTTTGGTTACATCTTTAAATGCCATCCACCTACCGAGCGCAACGGTTGGTACGGTTATCGAACAAAGAAATCCATGGCCAATGATCTCAATTGGATTAAAGCACAAAAACAATATGGCATCTATTCTCTAAAATACTTATGGGTGATCATATTGTTTGGAATTATCGGACTCGTGATTGAAATTGTAGGTATAGTGAGAAGTAATGATTTAATCATTATGGCCGGTTTAGGCATAGAGTTGGTAGTAATGGTATGGTATTTATTCATCATCTATTGGAAAGTCGAGAGAAAACTGTGATGATAGATTTATGACATAGTAATATTAGCGAAATCCATTTATTTTTTGGAAATCAAAAAGACTGCTGGTTTGTACTGAACCCCAAAAGTTGGACTGAAAATCTAACTTTATGGGGTGCACATCATTTGAGCAGTCTTTTGTGTTAATTATCTTCACCTGAATCATCTATTTATTTAAATACTTTATCAAGTGCATCTGAGAATTTGTACATCACTGGTGACGAATTAATCTTATCAGACCGTGATTTTGGTGACATATTTTCACTAGTCAATATATAAGTATTATGTTGTTTTAGATTATTAATTAGCCTTATTTTCGCAAAGAATCCATGTTAAATATACTTTATTTTTCAAGAAGTTGTAACTTCAAAGAATAATCGTTTGAAAGTTAACAAATGTCTACAATTCTTTTTCTATTTATTTCAAGATTAACTATGATTCAAAAATATTATTACTAGCATATCCAACACTTTTGTATATATATCGTCTGGTTAATTTATGTTGATATTCGTCATCCAATTTAAATATGTCCTCATTATTAGAATTAACATTTATAATCTTATTCTCTGTAACATTAATACTAAAATATTTATAAGGTTTTTCAATTAATTGTACTTTAACTAAATAATTATCTTCTAAATTAATATTTTCAAATATACATCTTCTTATTTCTGATGATTCACTTTCTTTAAAAACAGAAAAGCCAATATACCCTTGTGGCAAATTGCCAAGGGGATATTTTTCATTAAAATTAGCATTTTGAAACTTACAATCACTAATTTTAAGACCACTCGCTATTTCTGCAAAGTTAACAACATTATCAAAAAGACAATCCTTTACTTCACATCCATTAGTATTCATAAATATAATATTACAATTTTCAAATTTAGAATCCAATAGTAATCCATTAACGTTCCCTCGGAAGATTTTTTCACAATTGTAAAAGTCAGTATTTTGAACATTAACCATATGCTCAAGGCCATCATAAATATTTGTACAGTCTGTATAATTTGAATTATAGTCTTTTAAACTTTCGTATGAATAAAACACATTATAAATAGTGTTAAAAGTCGAATTTTTGATTTCTATAACATCCGATTCAAAAACTGGTTGATAAAAGTAATTTTTTATAACATCAATTTCTTCCTCATCCTTAAAGACATTATTACTATTAATTTCCTCTTGGATTTTTTCTTTTGAAACGAACTGATTCTCAAATACACACTCTTCCATAAAAAGTTTTTCACTATTAATGAATATTTCTTCACCTAAAATTTTAGTGAATTTAGATTTTTTAATAGATATGAAACTACCACAATCATGACTATTAAATGGTATTGAAATATCGAAAAGACACCCTTCTATGTATATATTTGATGTATAAGTATCAAATATATCCTTATATTTAAAGCTAGTTAGAAAAATAGTTTCTTCTTTATCATCTTCATCTTTTTTTAAAATTGGACTATTAAAGTCACAATTAATAATATTTACCCTCCCCTCATTAACTTTAATAGTTTCAAAACCCTCTACCAAATTAATCGAACTATTTTTTAATAAAAGGTTTCCTTCTATACGTATTTCACCTTTTATCGACAGTTTACAATTTTCATATTTTAGCGTTTCACCATAAGGAATTTCAAGATCTTCTATTATTTCTTCTCTCAATGTTTCGTCAGTTTTTATACCATATTTATTTTCAATTAATTGTTTATCATTTTCAAATACAGTTTCTTCTGTTTTTTCTATTTCAAATTCAAAATAATCATTATAATTATCCTCATAATTTATAAACCAAGTAAAACCATCAATTCCTCTTAAATGATATATATCTTCAATTTTACTCTTTAGTGATTTAATCGTTTTATTTCCAAAATCAAAGTAGTCAATGATTTCTTCAAACTCTTCCTTAAAATCAAAATCTTTATTGTATAAGAATCCATATTCTAATAATATTTGTAAAAGAACCTTTCGCTTAGATGTTGAATCTAAACTTTCTATAGCATTTTCAATCTCTATACTAGAGTTATTTACTCCTAAATAACGAAGTGTCTTATCTGCAAATTCCTTCTGATCTTCAGAAGTATGTACATATGTTGATGCAACATGTGTTAATAAAGAAGATAGTATAATTTTCTCCTCATCATTTAAATCATTTATATTTAACTCTTCATCGATACCTGCAATAACTTTATTTAACAGTTGCTTAACTTTTCTTGTTAAAATTTCTGTATAGCCATATAATCTTTCAATATTTTTGGAGTTTTCAAGTACCATATTATCAATTTTAGTATCTGTATTTGATAAACGTTTAAGAATTTCTATTAAAATATCTTGGGCTTGTGCAATAGAAGTGATTTGTTCTGAAACTTTGATTGACTTCTTATTTGATAATGTAATCAGATTAAAAATTCTATTAAACCATTTTTCATTTCTCATTGCTTCTAAATTTTGATTATTGTTTTGAGTAATATTTTGAATCGCTTGTTCCAAGTACGAATAGTCTTCACTATCTTCGCCAAAATGAGATAAATCAAAGTCAACTTGATGTTTCATTATTTTAAGTCTCCTAACATATCTTCAATCTTTATTTTCTTTTTGTTTATATTTTGATTAAGTTGTTTAATTTTTTTATGATTCTTTTCAATAATCATTTCATTTTCTTTAATAACTTCTAATAATTCACTTAGCTTTATAACACTAGCTTGGATATACTCATAAGATTTAAGGATTGCTCTAAAGCTACCTTCTCCATAAATTTCTTCCAAAATATTCTGAGTTACTTTTCCAAAATAAATACCAATTGCCATCCCAGCAAAGAATCCAATAGGTCCACCAGGTATAAAAATTGAAACTCCTGCCATTGCTCCCCCCAAAAGAGCACCTTTAATTCCTTCTTTTCCAATGCTTATGAATGCTTCTTCTTTTGTTACTTTACCGTTTTTATAATCCAAATATCCTTTTATACTTGCAATAGAAACATTTACAGCTGCACCAATAACCGCACCTTGTTTCATTTGTTTACCTACTTCACCAAGTGTGACATTGGGATTAGCTTTACCATTTTTCATTTTTTCCATTAGTCTGTCTGTAGATGCCTTAGTAGTATTTTTTGTACCTAATTCACTTACTTTTAAATTTTCTTTTGCAGATTGTAGTTTTTTTAATTTCTCTGTGTCATTATTATCATTCGCAGCTTCTATTGCTTTATCTAAATATTTATTTACAGCTGTTTTCATCCCTTTAGAACCTACGACTTCATCCGTTGGTTCTAAAGAACCTTTTTCAATAGCTTTAATAACATCTTTCGCATTTGTAACTAATCCTTTGTTGCTTTTAGCTGTTTTAATTGAAACACCAACTGATTTGTTAGTGAGTCTATTAGTGTTTAAACCATCAATCCCAGGTGCATTAGCTTGTTCGGCACCAATCAACTTTGTTTTATTAAACACCCTGTCAAGAGAACCCTTCTTATCTCTTAGCCAGTCGACTTCTTGAGCAGTACCAGTTAACTTTCTTTCTAAGTTATTTTTAAATGTTTGTTTGCCATTTTCATTAATATAAGTTTCTGCAAATTCATAATAAGCTTGCGCATTTTTACTATTAGCAAATACTTTAGAGTTTTTAAAAGCATCTACATTTAATTGTTTGAATACATTTACATCACGAGCATATTGTTCAACTCCTTCGAAAGATAAATTTGTATTTGCTACTTTATTTATAGATTGCGCAACACTATCTAACATCTGTGAATTTATCATCTGATATTGCGTTGCTAGACTAGTAAATTGTATTGCTTCATTTAATAAATTTGGATTTTCATTTAACTGTCTTTTTTGTTCTATAGTAAATTCATCAAAATTATTAATGGCTATCCCCTCATTAATTGTTTTAATTTATCCCATCGTGGGTCTTGTTTAGTATGTTTGTGATCATGATTTTGTTTTTTCATTTTTAGTTGTTTGATATCAACTTGTTTTTGGATTTCAAGTTTCTCTTTGAAGTTGGTGCTGTAATTATCTAAGATGTCTATCCAATTGACGAAGGTAAATGTTTCATCTAATGTGTCTTCAACTTCTTCTTTGAACTTTCGATCGTTTGTTTTAAATCGATGTATGTCTTTATGTAAGGCGTATAGTAAACTTGTAAATTCACCTTTATTTTTCTCTAAAATATCTACGGTTTTTAATCCATATTCACTAAGTGTGTGATTGATGCTTGCTTGTGACAATGCATCAAAATCGTCAAAATGTATAACTCTGACATCATGTTGGTCTTTTAAATTTTTAAATACACGCGCTACATTTGAAAATTCTTGCGTATTACTTTGCCATTTTAGTATTTCTTTTTCTACAACATCGGAAAATTGCAAATAACCGTAATATTCAATAATTCGTTCATAATAGCCTGACAATATAAGATAAACCCATATATCTGTATCAACTATCGGCGGCGTCATACCCTTATTAGTCATGATTGAGCACCTCTATTTTGTCGATAATTTCATTTATCTTCGCTCCAGAAACGAGCCCTTCATTATAGTTATGTTCTAGCACCGTCATAATATTAGGCGAGATTTGAATATCATTTGTCGGTTCTAAGATATCTGTTGGTAAATCATTATCTGTGTAAATTGCATACAATTGAGCCTTATGAACTATACGAGAGAGTGCACTCAATTGTTGATACGTATCATGTGGAATAGGATTCAGCTGCATTGCTCTTATCATAGCAGCACCAAAACTAATCTGATAATGTACACTCATGCGCGCAATCACATCGGGGCGCATAATATCATCATATGCCGCCATCCATTTTTGAATTTCTGCATTTGGCAATAACACAATACCTGCAAATATTTCCGCTTCTCTTTCTTCCAATGACTTATGATTAAAATCACTAATTCCATTTTGATGATTCATGTAATGGTGGTATACTTCATGCCACAACGAAAATTGTTGACGGCCTTTACTATGATTTGTATTCACAAAGATGAACGGAAATCGATCCTTCTTCATATAAAAACCAGATAAATTATTAGGTGCTTGTGCTTTTACAATGTAGTAGCCCATTTCAGATAACACTTGTGTTGAATTCGTTATCGGATATTGGAGTTGGTGATCTGAAATGAATTGTTCTGCCACTGGAATAATACGTTCTATTGTTTCACGGTATGATTCAGTCACGTGACTCACTTCCAATCTTTAATTGATATGTCAGCAATTGGAAGATGTCATCGAGTTGTTTGACTCTGTGGTTAATTTCATCTGTATTCTCCAATGCACGAAATGAAATGCTATCTAAGTCTTCTTGAGGTAAATGTTCTAGAAGTATTTCAGGTGTCGTCTTTAATATTGTAGCTGCACGTTGATAATCTTGCGCTAACCATATTAAGTTTGGACTTAAAAGCTTACGCAGTTGCTTAGTATCATAATCATGATGTTTAGCAAATGTCACTTGATCTAAACCACTGAATTCTATTTCTTTTTGTATGCGCTTACTTATTTCGACTTGCGTGTATTTGGGTATCATATGTATTTCCTGCTTTCGTTTATGAATGATACATGTTTATTATAATTATTAAATTAATATTTCTATACATTTTATATTAAAAATAAGGTATCTATCCAATTTATTTAACTGCAAAAATTAGAAGATTTTCTTTTTACTACCTTTACAATATACTTCCCTTTTAATCATTGTAATGATGACATTTTCTACGTGTGTTCTTAGAAATTTAGGTTTGAGTAGTGCTTTTCTAGCTAACTTCTTTGCGTCGTGATCCAATTTAATCATAATTACAACTCCTCTTTGACTGATTTAATCATAGTTTATCGCACTACATAGACAAAAATTGTCTACCTATAATTCCCAAGTATCTTTTCAATTTCAGCTATATGTTTCTCTTTCAAACTATTAGGCGATAATACTTTCACTCTTGCGCCTTGTGATAACAGCCACATTAAAATGCCATCGCCAATGACTTCAATTTCTACTACAAATCGGTTATTGGTGTAATCTTTTTTCAATAATTGCGCAGTTGGGAAACGATCAAGCACTGACTCAATAATCCCGCCATTAAATTCAAAGCGTACTTTCTTCCAATGGCCGCCATACATGAAATAGATACGTTGTTTCAAAGCGCCTTCTCTAATATATGGTGAATTCGGAACGTTAAATTTAGTGTTCAATACTTTATATTCTTGAATTCGATCTATCCTAAAAATGAGTACCTGTTCTTTATCATTAACCCCTACTAAATAAAAGTACAGTTCAGAAAATGTAATATACATCGGTTTGATGACATGTGTACGCCCTTTGTTCATTGCATTAAAATAGTTAAATTCAATCACGCGATTTTGTTGAATAATATGATTTAAATCCCAAATTTTATTTAATAATGGCTCGCCATGATTCATGGGCTCATAATAAACTAGTTCAGATTGAATGGCCTTTTCAATTACACGTTGATTCTCATCAGACATATGTTTCGTAAGGTTATTAACAATTATTTGTAATTCATCTTCAGATAGTCCTCTTGTTGAAATAAGAATTTTTAATATCGCTAGCACCTGTGTTTTATCAAAGGTTTCACTACTATTGTGGACCATTTCATATTTACGGTCTGTCGTATTCATCGTTATCTTCAAATGCGCCATATCCGTTCTGTTAGCAAAGAAGTCATTTAAATGCGCGATATAACGCTGCACGGTTCTGTCAGATTTTTTACCTATGATGTCGCCTATTTGTGCCTTAGATAAGCGTTCGCCAGACATAAACTTTAAATATAGCTCTAGCATGTCAGTTGTTTTAGTCATAATTACCTCCCATTTTTGGAAAATGAATGATTCTACTTTATTAAACAACAATAAAATAAAAAATGTAAGATACATCTTTTTACTACGACAAAAATTGACGCACCTTGGAGGTATACTAAGCTCAAGCAGTTCAAAACACTTAGAAAGTTGGGAATAAGAATGAATTTGCAAAACCAATCCAAACATCCGCAAATGTTTAACCATGTTTCAAAAGAAGATAAAACACTAGCAATGATTATGTGGGTCTTAACCTTTTTCACAAGTTTTGTAGCACCTTTAGTGATTTGGTTAGTCAAAAAAGACGAATCTGAATACATTGATAAGCAAGGGAAAAATTGCCTAAATTTCGCTATTAGTTACGGTATCTACGGTATTGTTAGTTTCTTATTGACTGTCATTTTAATTGGTTATTTCGCTCTAATGGCTTTAATCATTGCCAACATCACTTATACGATATTAGCAATTGTTTCATGCAATAAAGGTGAAGATTATGTCGTTCCATTCACAATTGAAATAATTAAATAAAACAAAACAAGCCTTCCACTTCGTTTAAACTTTGAAATGGAAGGCGTTATTTATGTACTTTGTCGTTCTACGATATTTAATTTTAATACGTCATGATTGCTTTCAAATGTTGTATCTTCAAGCAATGCCAATAAATAGTGAATCAATTGCTTACCAATGTCATTAACTGGTTGATTCACTGTCGATAAAGGAATCTTCAATAAACTAGAAATGGGTTGGTTATCATATCCCATAATCGCGATTTGATTAGGAATATCAATATGATGCTCAGTTAAAAAATGAATTAACCCTAATGCGACTTCATCACTGCCAGTAAATATAGCATCAGGCATCATGTCTTGTTCTAGCAATGTTTTCCCTATGCGTTCACCGTCTTCAATCGTATGCACATTATTAAAAATCCACTCTCGTCTAATGGCTAAACCATTGTCTTTCATTGCCTCTCTAAACCCAATATTTCTAGGCTTATTGAAACAATGATCATAGTAATGATTATCTGTACAATACGCTATATGACGATAGCCTTTATTAATTAAGTATTGAATGGCATCATATGTCGTTTGACATTGATTGGTATGTATGATTTTCACTTTATCTGACTGAGTTGATTGATCCGCCGATAATACGATAGGACCATATTGCGTATACGGTTCTAAAACCTCTATATCATTTTCAAGCGTACCCATAATCACGCCAGCAATGTGCTTTTGTTTAAACATATTTAATAAACGTAATTCTTCATCTTTATGATTATATGTCTGCATGATTAACGTATGATATGGCGTATCTTTAATTTCTTTGTCAATTGCATCTATTAAGTATGCGAAATACGGATTCGTAATTCTAGGTACAATAATGCCAATCGTATAAGACTTGTTAGAGCGCAATTGCATTGCAATCGAATTTGGAACATAATCCAGTTCATCCATCGCTTGTTGGATTTTAATTTTCTTTTCCTCAGAAATATAGGGATGATGGTTCATATACCTTGAAACCGTCGATATGGATAATCCCGCTCTCTGAGCTACATCTTTAATTGTCGCCATAGTACCCACCTTTAATGAAACCGTTTTCATTATTTATGATAGGTTGTCGCTACATTTTTGTCAATCACTCAAGTTAGATATTCAAGAGTTAATAGGGTGTGGAACAAGATTCTTTTAAAATTCGTCGTCCACTCCCAGCTTGCTTTGCTTGTAGAGTTTCTTTATGAAATTCTCTTTGCTGGGGTCACGCCCACCTCCGCAAGAATGATTAGAACTGAGAAATGCTTGATTTAAGCGATATCTCAGTTCAGTCAGCTACTGCGAATTGGCAAAGTAGCATGATCATATTGTTTATGTCTCAGTCTCGAAGACAGCACTTTATTGGCGCTACCTTCTTTATGATTCCACTAACCATTCAATTGTACGTTTAATCGCTTTATCCCAGAAGGCATAATCGTGTTCACCTGGGCCTTCTTCATATTGATAGTCTATCCCTTTATCATCCAAGTAGGCCATAAATTGTTGGTTGTCTTCGTATAAGAAATCTTCGGTGCCACATTGAATCAATAGTTGCGGTATTTCGACTCCCTTTTCAACGGCTTCATCAACTAAATGATATGTATCGAGTTCAGTCCCTTTGATATTGGTATCTTCCCCAGTAATCGCTTTAGGTGCGAAATCAGTATAATCAAGTTCCATTAGTCCTTGTGCTTGAAAGACTGCAGATAATGGTGATGCTTTAGCGAATAGCTCACCTTGTGTTAATGCAAATTTCATCGTGCCATATCCACCCATTGAATGTCCTGCAATAAAATTGTCTTCACGCCGTGTCGATAATGGCAGTAACTTATGCGCATAGTGATACACTTCCAATATGTGGTCATAATAACTATGACCGTACGCCATATTCGCATAACCACTATGATCTGCATTTGGCATAATAATGGCTAATTGATGTTCATCTGCATATCGCTCAATACTTGTGAAACGTGTATACGATGTTGCATCACTTGATAATCCATGTAGTAGCATCAATGTTTGATACGATTTCGGCGATGGTGTATCGTCGAAGAAACTCGCGTCTTCTGGAATGATTGCTACAAACGATTGTTGCATACCTAAAGCTGGTGAGAAGTAATTGATTGTCATGAGTGCCATATTCATTATCATCCCTTCTAATAATAAATCATTATATCCATTTTACACTTTTTTCGACAAAGGTGTCACCAAAGCGCGACTCCTTCAGTCATTTCGCCAAGTTACTTTGCATTTCTATATCATTTCATATAAGAATGCTTAAAAAAATAAGGCACCTTTCGCATCATCTAACTTAATGAACGAGGTGCCTTATGTATCCAGGAATTTTATATCCCGGACTCAAAGTAGCAATTGTGTTTATATCGGTTTTGGTAGTTTAATATAAACGTTTTTTATATAAAGGGGTCTTTGTGTCTTATTGTATTACTTTATAATCATCCAATTTTTGCCATTTTTTACCAATTTTTTCTCTTCTTTTAGTTCATGTACAATATGGCCTGTTGTTTCACGTGAAATACCTGCTAAATCACTTAGTAGTTGAATGGTCATGATATGATTAATTTCGTAAAATTCATCATGATCGTATCCTATTGCATGACATAAATAATATAGTACTTTCTCAATGCGCTCTCTCGCCAATTTTGTAGTTAATGCCATATTGTATTCCATTAGAAGTTCAAGTTCGTTATTTAATTTTTCGAACAGTGTAACAAATATGTCGTCATGATTTTTACAAAGATATTCCAACATATCTTTAGGTATGCCTATTACATTACATGGTGTAATAGCTGTGCACATCTCGTTTAATTCCATTTTCCGAAAGAGATGATTTAACGGAAATAATACCTGCGCTTTATTCAGCTTACGATAAGCGTCTCCATCTTCATTTATTGTTTCACGCAAAACAATCCCGTCTAGTAACAAATACACATATGTAGGTTGATCAGATGAATAATATATGATTTGTCCTTTATTGTAATGTCGTATGAAACACTCACTCTTGAATGCTTGAATGACACCTGTTGGAATATTTAAGTAAGACGCTAATTGTTTGAGTCCTTCACTTAAATCATTATCTCTGTTGTTGATAAATGTCTTTCCAGCCATTGAGATACACTCCTAAACCTTTTAAAACTTTTTATTAGAATACTGAAACGCTACCCATCGCTAAGCGAATAATACCTATTATTGCAAGTATGATGATGACTGCAAATAAGATATAATCACCTTTCGTTAACGGTTTATGATTATTACGTTGTACGAAACGATAAACAAATAGACCAGGGATATAGAGCAACATGGTTAATAACAAGTAATCAATACCTGCAGCGTACACAAGCCATATCGCATAGATAGATGCAATGATACCGATTGTCCATTGTTTCACTGTAGCGTGTCCTTTATGTTCAATTGTATATTTCAATTGATAAAAGGCACTAAACATATACGGAATTAAAATCGCGCTTGATGCAAGTGAAAATGCAAATTGATATGCACTATCTGTAAATAACATGCTGACTAAGAATATTTGTACTAAAATATTTGTAATTAATAATGCATTAATAGGTGCTTTATTTTTATTTTCTTTAGCAAACCATTTCGGGAACAAGCCATCTTTGGCCACTATGAATGGTAGCTCACCAGCTAATAATGTCCAACCAAGCCACGCACCTAAAACAGAAATGATTAAACCAATGTTAACGAGAACTGAACCCCAATGACCAACGATATGTTCTAATACTTGTGCCATAGATGGACTTGCAAGATCAGCAATTTGATTTTGTTGAATGACACCTTGTGCTAAGACGGTCATTAAGAAATAAATAACGAGGACTGAAACAAGTCCAATAACGGTAGCAGTACCTACGTCTTTTTTCGATTTAGCACGACCTGAGAATACCACTGCACCTTCAATACCAGTGAACACCCATACGGTTACAAGCATTGTACTCTTCACTTGAGACATTGTATCGCCCCAACTAAATACACCTGTACCTCCACTTGTCATGCCATAGAATCCTGCTTTGAATGTATCGAAATTAAATACTACAATCATACAAATGATAACTAAGAATATAGGAATTAACTTTGCAACAGTTACAATACTATTGATGAAAGCTGCGGTTTCAACACCTCTAAGTATTAAGAAGTGCACACCCCATAGCAAGAAAGAAGCGACGATAATACTTGGTAGTGTATTACCACCTTTGAAGATTGGGAAGAAGTTACCTACCGCTGACATCAATAATGTTGCATAGGCTACGTTACCTAGAAAAGCAGCAAACCAATAGCCCCAAGCACTTGAGAAACCAATAAAGTCACCAAATCCAGCTTGTGCATAACTGTAAATACCGCCTTCTAAGTCCGGTCTTACATTAGTGAGATTTTGGAAGACAAATGCGAGTGAAATCATTCCAATTGCGGTGATGATCCAACCAATCATAATGGCTAAACCACCGGCTTGACCACCCATATCAGAAATGATGTTGAACGCACCGCCACCAATCATAGAACCAATAACTAAACCAATGAGTGACGTTTTACCAAGTTTGTTTGTGTCTGATTCATTCATAATTCATTTCCCCTTCTAAGGAGGATTACTTTTAAATTAAGGGCTTGAAGCATCGTTATTCAATTGATTGGCAATTTGCTTCAAACCCTTCTCCTTGTGTTATATTGCTACATCACTTTCTCAGCGATGTATTTTCAAAATAAGTCCTTATAGTTGCTCGAAATACTTTAAATTTCTTCTCTAAATAATGGTTGGCTCATACATCTTGGGCCCCCACGTCCACGAACAAGCTCACTACCTGTGATTTCAAGTACTTTAATGCCTTTGTCACGAAGTAATTGGTTTGATACGTAGTTTCGGTCGTAAGTAACAACTACACCTGGGCGGATACATAATGTATTTGAACCATCATTCCATTGTTCACGTGCACCGTCGATAACATCACCGTTACCTGTTGGAATAAACTCGATTTTTTCAACACCAAGTACATCTGCAAGTGTTTCACGTAGTTTATTAGAATGTGTGATTTTAATGTCGTCTTTGGCTTCATCGTATTCAATTGTAAATAAATTCATATTATTTTCTTCTTTGAAAATTGCTGAATGTACTGTGAATTTATCGTAGTCAATCATTGTGAATACGGTATCTAAATGCATGAACGTACGGCTATTTGGAATTTCAATCGCAATCACTTTTTTGAATGTTGTAGATTCATCTTTGAATATATTACGTGCTAAGCGTTCAATCGCTTGTGCTGATGTACGCTCTGAAATACCAATGGCTAAAGCATCTTTAGAAAGAATTAACTCATCGCCACCTTCGATGTTAAATGGTGAATTTCTGTCTAACCATACCGGTACATCTGCATCTTTAAATCTTGGGTGGTATTTTAGAATGTATGTCATAAATAGAGATTCTCTACGACGTGCTCTCCAATACATTCTGTTGATTGTCATACCTCTACCTACTGATGCTTGAGGGTCACGTGTAAAGTAAAGGTTAGGCATTGGGTCTAAATAGAATGGATATCTATCATCCATATATTCAACGAGATGTGTTGTTTTAAGTTCAATTTCTTCTTTTCTTACACCAGCCATAATTTTGTCGATTAATTCTTGGTCAGATAATGTCGCAAAGAATGTTTTAATTTCAGCTTCATGTCCTAAGACTGTTTTTTGAGATTCTGCAAGAATATCATCAATAAATTGTTCACGCACATCTTTATCTGCAATGGCTTCAGCTGCTAGTTTTTCTAGATAAACAACTTCTACACCTTCATCACGAAGTGTTTGTGCAAATTTGTCGTGTTCTTCTTGTGCCACTTTTAAATAAGGAATATCATCGAATAGCAAGCCACTTAAGTGATCTGGTACTAAATTTTCTAGTTCTTTACCAGGTCGTTTGAGTAATACTGTTTTCAATCTGCCGATTTCACTGTTTACTTGGATAGGTCCTTGAGTCATATTCATTTCCTCCTTTATTTATCTACAACTAGAGTATAAAGCGCTTTCAGATTTCATTATGTGATTGTTTTCACATTCTAAATGTGTGTTAATTCATGCTTTTTGGTTATTCAATGCATATTTTTGATTGAATATACAATAATGTTAGGTAATTAGTGATTATTATGTATATTTCATTCATGTTGACATGCTGATATCTAACCGAAAAAGTTTTTTATGCATCATTCTGTATTTATAAACACTTATCATTTTTACGTTTAACACGATGAACGTTCAAGATGTGAACATTATATTTTAAGCGTTTCACACACTATTATAGATAACATCAAAACGTAAATCCACATTATATTTTATGCATTAATTTGAATATTTATGATTAAACAGTTTATAGTGAACATATTTTGCCATTTCCTCTGAATTTGTAAGTACCATTAATGTGTCATTGCCCCCCACTGTTCCAAGGATTTCTGCAATATTCATGCGATCAATAAAATAATTTATACCTTGTGCAAATCCAGGAGAGGTTTTGATTAGTATGTAACTATCTTTGATGATGATACTTTGAATTTCATTATCGTAATAATGAAGTAGTTTCGTTTTAGCATCCATTTGTTGTGTATTATCTAACTTTTTATAATACGATTGGTTACTTACTGCTGGGACTTTAAATATCTTTAATTCTTTTAAATCTCTTGAAATTGTAGTGATGCTATAACGTACGCCAAAATGTGTATCAATATAATCTGCAATCTCTTCTTTTTTATTAAATCGATTATTCTTAACTACCGTTTCGATGAGATCTAGACGTTTACTCTTTTTCATATTATAAACTCCTCTACCCCTATACAGCATAAAGCTGTATGTATTCTTACCTTTAACGTATCATCTTTTCGTATATTGTGGTGTTGGCTATTTCATGAATTTTGCTATCATTTTTATTTATTTTCACAAAAAAACTCCAAAAGTGAGCATTATTACTCAACTTTCGGAGCATCACCATTATGCTATTTCGTTTCTTTCATTGCTTGTTTCACGGTACTATAGCCCATTACTACACGATCCACTTTGCCTTTTTCTACATCAAACCAAACTGTCATTCCCTTTGTATTGGGTTGGTAGTAGTAAATGCCCGTTGTATTATGTTTATGATTATCAATTTTTTGTAAGTCTTTACCATAAACTTTATTTAATTGGTCTAATGATAATTGCCCAGTCACCTTTAAATCTAGTAATGATGCTGTTTTACCGTCTTTAGATACATTTCTGAAATATTGATCATATTTTTTAACATTTTTAGTCGATGATGTTGGCTTTAATTTAACACCATTAAATGTGACATTCTCAGCTTTTACTGCATTTTTAAAATGTTTGTCTAATACAAAAGATACGTCTTGACCCGCATACCCTTTATAATTGTAATAGGCAGATGTCGCATTGGCTTGAGTAGTCGTTGTGTTTGACATCGTTTTAGATTCGGCATATGCGATAGATGTTTCCATTAATGTACCGGTAACACCTACACCTAATAATGTACTTAATGCCAAGGTTGCAGTGACGAATGTTTGCGTTGATTTTCTCAAATGAATAGCCTTCTTTCTTTATAACTAAACATATCATACGCTATTCAAAGTGGTTATACAATTTATATTCATTGATAAGGAAAGCACATTTGTGCTTAATGTGTGAATGTTACAAATTATACAAAATTAAATTTCACAAATCGTTAAATAATGTTTTTATATAAATTATGTTATACTAAATGTAGGAGTAACATCCCCATTAACTCCTTCACAAAAAGTTATATTATGTAATGACTATAGCCATAAGTTTACTTCCCCTTTGTTAAACTTATGGCTCTTTTATATAGTCTTTTTTACTTTTCCGCCATAAATATAAAATTCATTTATATTGTAAAAAACCTCTTTCAAATTACGAACGTATGTTCTATAATGATGTTGAGGTGGTTAACATGATTCCAAATCCTAATGCGCCAGATGAATATAAATATGAAACAGATTATCGTAAAATACCAAGACAATATTTAGACGCTAATATTCCTCAAGGACGTGGCATGGTGAAGTGGGCGCCGTTTATTATATGTACTAATCTCATAAAAAATCTAATTTAATAGGGTTCAAACATAATTTATATATGTATTATGTTTGAACCCTATATCTATTTATTTTTTACTAATATCATTTAAAATGTCTCGCAATTCTTCAATTTCTTTGTTATTTAATTCTTCATTTTTCGCAAAATTAAGCACTAAACTTTTCATATCCCCTCCATACAATTTATTAAGAAAGGTTTTAGCAGTTTTCATTTTAATATCATCTTCTTTAATAATTGATGAGTAAAAATAAATATTATTATATTTATATCGTTTTATAATCTCTTTTTTATATAGTCTTGTAATTAATGTTCTAATCGTCTTATCGCTAACTTCTTTATTTTTTTGAATCTCAACTACAATTTCATTAGCTGATACTGATTTTTTATTCCATATTATATTCATAACATCCCATTCAGCCATAGATATTTCAACTTGCTTATTGGCCATTTAAAACACCCATTTCTTTTAATATTTTTTCATTTATGAATTTAGCATTTTCACCAGAGGCTTTTTCATCTGATAAATGTGTAGAAAAATAATACTTATCATGATTTGTAATTACGTAACCTACAAACCACCCATTATTATATTTCCCGTTTACTATACCTGTACCTGTTTTCCCATACAATTCATAATTTTCATTTTTTCTAATCAATAACGAAGAAGATAATTGTTTCTTTTCATTTTTACTAAAATGGTTATTTTGTTCCATCATATTTTTTAAAACTATTACTTGTTCAAGATTAGATATTTTCAAACTATCTTCCAACCAATAGGCTTTATAACTTCCCAAATTTTTATTACCATAATTTAATTGCTTGAGTTGATCAGAAGTATAGTTCTTTGATAATTGATTACTAATACGTTCGAAGTACCAATTAACTGAGTTTTGTATTGCCGTATTTAAATCTTGATCCTTATTCCAAGAATCGAAAGGATAATGATTATGATTCCATGACATACGTGAATTTTTATCACTTATAATATGACGGTCAAGTCCAAACAGTGCTAAATAAATTTTGTAAGTTGAATCAGGAGAATATCTTTTTCTACTTTCTTTTTCATTATAAATATAGTATTTGTCTTTCTTCATGCTGTACATAACGAAAGATCCACTATTTGAACCAAAATTTTTACTTTCATCTAAAATTTGGTAATCGCTTTGTAAGGGCTTTTTATAATTATAATCAGTTAAGGATTGCCCCATTAAAAACTGGCTTTGAATTATCATGATAAAAAAAGTAAAAATACAAATAAAAATTAGAATTAATTTTGACTGCTTCTTCAGATTGCCTTCTTTTATATTAATTAATCTTCTTTTGAGTAATGATTTTTTACCATTAAATGAATGGCTTAATATATTTTTGTTGAAAAATGAGGTTTTTAATACGGAATCCATAATAGCTTCCGCATAAGACTTAAATTCATTTTTGTTAATATTATTAAGGACAAATCTATCGGCTTCTACTTCATTGTCATGAATCATCTTTCTTTTTACAATTTGTATTAGTGGATTATAACTCATAGCAATAGAAAAAATATGAAAGATAATTAAATGCAAAGTATCTCTGTTTTTAGCATGAGCATACTCGTGCAATATTATATATTTTAGTTTTTTGTCATTTATACTTTTAAAATATAAACTGGGAATCAAAATAATATATTTTCCATACCAAAAAGTTATTGGAGAATGAATAGATTCTGCTTTTCGAATCACAATATTTCTTTTATATTGATGATTGAAAAGTATCTTGTTTATTTTATCTTTTTCTTTTTCATTTAGATAAAGTGACTGTTTCTTTAAATACTTAAGATATAATAAAGAATTTAAAAATTTAAAACTTAAAATAATAACTAAAACTATCCAAATAACTGTGCAGATATTATCTATTGAATCCCAATTAAACTTATGGATGTCTGTTGTAAACTCATGAACAGGTTTAGTGGTATTTATGTTAGGATTCAAATTGTGTGAATTACTTTCAACTGTGGGCTCTTGATTATTCAAATTATTAAATTTAAAAAAAGAGAATTTAATAGGGATGAAAGGAATTAATCCTGCAAGAAGAGTTAGATACCAAACTTTATAATTTAACATATAATTAAAATAGCGTTTTAATATGTACCTAAAAAATAATAACAATAAAAATATAAAACAAAAGCTTACTATGCTCATTATTAATAACTTAGCCATTTCAACACCTTCTTTCAAATATTTATAATAAACTATTGACGCGAATATTACAATTGTAATATTATTGATTTATAGAAATTACAACCGTAATATTGGAGGGTATATTTTGAAAAAGTTAATACTTTTAATTGCAATTGCTTTAGTTTTAAGTGCATGTAATTCAACCAGTTCACATGCTAAAGAGTTAAATAATTTAGAAAAGAAATATAATGCTAATATTGGTGTCTATGCATTAGATACTAAAAGTGGTAAGGAAGTAAAATTTAATGCCGATAAGAGATTTGCCTATGCTTCAACTTCAAAAGCGATAAATAGTGCTATTTTGTTAGAACAAGTACCTTATAATAAGTTAAATAAAAAAGTACATATTAACAAAGATGATATAGTTGCTTATTCTCCTATTTTAGAAAAATATGTAGGAAAAGATATCACTTTAAAAGAACTTATTGAGGCTTCAATGAAGTATAGTGATAATACAGCAAACAATAAAATTATAAACGAAATCGGTGGAATCAAAAAAATTAAAAAACGTTTAAAAAAATTGGGAGATAAAGTAACAAATCCAGTTAGATATGAAATAGAATTAAATTACTATTCACCAAAGAGCAAAAAAGATACTTCAACGCCTGCTGCTTTCGGCAAGACTTTAAATAAACTTATCGCAAATGGAAAATTAAGCAAAAAAAATAAAAATTTCTTACTTGATTTAATGTTAAATAATAAAAACGGAGACACTTTAATTAAAGATGGTGTTCCAAAAGACTATAAGGTTGCTGATAAAAGTGGTCAAGCAATAACATATGCTTCTAGAAATGATGTAGCTTTTATTTATCCTAAGAACCAATCTGAACCTATTATTTTAGTCATTTTTACGAATAAAGACAATAAAAGTGATAAACCTAATGATAAATTGATAAGTGAAACCGCCAAGAATGTAATAAACAAATTTTAATAGTCTAAATGTACTACAAAAACTGATATAATTCTATCTTTCATAAAACTTCATAATATCGAAGAACATATATATTATTTATAATTATATATGTTCTATTTTTTTATGTTCACATTTTTTAAAAGAGAAAATACTATTAACATACCAAACATCATATTCCAGTTACTATAATTATAAATGCTCGATAATCTTACTCAACTTTTCCATATAGAAAATAACTTATTTTAAATTAATTAATTAATCACATTAAAAAATTATATAATCCTTGCCAAAAAAGAACATACGTTCTACAATGATGATGAGGTGGTAAACATGATTCCAAATCCTAATGCGCCAGATGAATATAAATATGAAACTGATTATAGAAAAATACCAAGAAAATATTTAAACCCTAAAATCCCTCAAGGGCGTGGAAAAATCAAATGGCAAGCTTTTGCGACTCTCCCGCAACAGTTTGAAATTTTAGAACAAATTATAAAGGATCAAAATAAAATAGAAAAACCATTGCTAACACATGATTCATTAGATAATTTAGATCAGATTTTTCAAATAAAAATTCAAAATGATGAGTTATGTACAATCTCATATTGGGAAGACGGTAACATTTCAAAATATACAGGAAAAATTTTAAAAAAGGATGAAATTAGTAATACATTTTCCTTTTCTGATACTAACAATAATATATATAATTTAAATAATGCTAACGTTTGTAGTATCACTTAACACTATTTAAACTTTTAAAAAGTTTAAATAGTGTTCTTATAATTACCTTTTTCGAAATACTTCTAGCAAAATCATTATAAGTATCATACTGATATTAAATATATTATTTTTATCACTGAAAAAAATTTCTACTACTTGGAAAATTGATAAAAGACTTATTATTAACAAAAGTTTATTTAATTTTTCGCTTCTTTCTTCTTCCTTATATGACTGCTCCAATTCAATTAGTAATAATTCTTCTTTGTTTAATTCTTCAATATATTGTGGAGATTTAAAATCATTATTATTCTTTAGATACAAATATAAATATAAACTAGGTAAAAGCTCTGTTCTATAAATAATTGCAATAGATCTCTTGAAATTTAGTATCCATTGTCTAAAATATAGGGCTTCTTTTTTTCCATTTAAATTATATTGTTGATACCCATACAATTGTAATTCATTTAACATAGTTTCTAAGAAAAAGAAATTAGCAGAACTATTGAAATAAAGTGCCATTTGAGAACATTTTTCTAAAACATCTCCTTCTTGCTCATCCATCCAAACTACAAAAACAGATGCTTTATTCAAGAAGTTTATATAATTATCGCTATAACCATCTTGCCTAAAATGTTTACTTTTTCCTTCAAATGAAAAAATAGGCGCATTTACTAACCACTCTTGAATCTTCACGTCCTCATAGAAAGGATCATCAGTAAATTCATTTTCATTAGCTAAATAATAAACTTCAAAACCCATATTTTTAGATACTTTATATTCAAAAATATCCTTACTATTAATTTTTATAATTCTATTAATTTGTCTAGAAACATCTCTAATATTTTTACAATGTCTATTACCATACAATTGATACTGTCTTTGTCTATTATTTTTTTCTTGATTAATTAGAGGATATATCTTATCTTTTACACATGAGAAAGTACTATACAAGTCGCTTCCAAAGTTTATACTCTCTAAGTCTTCAATGATTTCTATAACAAATGTACCATTGTTAAATATAGTTAAGGTTAAAAAAAATAAATTCAAAGTGTTCTCATGAGTAATTTCAATATGTGGAGTGAATATATATTTTTTATATTTGTATCCATGTATATTATTTTGATCAAACAATCCATCATTAATATTTGCATTAGTAGCAAATTTTTCTAAAAATTTTTCTAGTTTTTCGTGATATTCTTTTGTATGTCTTTTATATCTTCCAGGTAAAATCCAATAATCATAATTTACCGGGGGGTTGTCAGGAGATAAAATGCGTATAACTCCTTTTACATTCAATAGAATTTCCTCAATTTTTTCAAACCAAGGGTTCATGTTATTATCTTTTATATTTATAGCAGTAGCATATTGATATGTTACTTTATAGCCTTGTAATTTATTAATATCTTCTAGAATCTTTTCAATTTTATTGTCCATTATTTTAAATATCCTCATACAGCCTAGAATATAAAACGCTAATTTCTTCTTTCAACATTTTTTTCTCTTTTTCTAAAGAATTTACTTTTCTTTTTAAAGAGGAGATTAACGCATCTTTACCGTCATTTTTATTTTTATGAACAAATATTTCTCTGTTTTGTTCACGTAACTTCTCTATTTTCTTTCGAATTTTATTATTTTTATATAATGTAGCTTTCGAAACTTTTGAATGTTTAGAAACGATGTTAAAGTTAATTTCTTTATTTTTTTGAACTAAATCATTTATTGCTTTATCAACTTTTTTCTCGGTTTTAACTTTTCGTTCTGCATGCAACTGTTTTAATTGTTCTTGTCTATTAAATTTTTCCATCTTAACCTCTATACTTTTATTCTATTACTTCTCCCGAATATAATGTTTCCATCTTTTATATTACCTAGTATTTCTTCATATTTATTTAATATATTTATATGCTTTTCAACCATATCTTGTCTATTATTATTTTTAGCTAATTCTATAGATTTGACCGTTGATTTGATATGTAATTCATATTTTTCAACATCTAAATCAGAAAATCCAATAGCTAAATCCTTACATGGTTTCCCAGAATTACAAGTCAGGCATGGCGGAGCTTCCATGTATGGACAATCACCACTCAATCTAGCATGACAAGTGCCATAAGGATTGTCCATTGCGTTTAATTTATGTTCTTGCCATAAAGAATTCAATGCTTTTTCAGATAGTTCACTACTATGCTGTATATTTTTAATTTTACCGTCAACATCAAAACTAAAAGCTCCTTGATCAATAACTGATTCAAAAGCCTTTCTCTTTGTATCATCAAGTAACTTAGCATATCTTAGAGTCATTTCTGGTGAGGAGTGTGCTAATAATTCTTGTATCGTTAATATATCTGCTCCACCATTTAACAATTTTACTGCATAGGTATGTCTAAATTGATGAGTTTTGAAATGGAAGATTTCTCCTTGTTCATCAATAATATTTTTAGTCTTTGATAAATGATTTAAGTGTGCTCTGACCATATGTTGTGTAAAGGGCATTCCCTTTCTTTTTCCTTTATAAATAGCAAAAATATAATTATTAGGATTATTATCTTTTGTACTTTTACTTTTAGAATCGGCTATTAAAACTGCTATTATATCAGCTAATTTATTATCAATTGGTATTCTATGTCCTTTAACAAAAGTTTTAGCAATATCTGTGATTATTGAATACTTTCCATTAACTTTTGCAAGGCAATTATTTTGTAATGTCAATACATCAGAAATTCTTAATCCTGTTTTAAAAGCTATCCAAACTACAGGTATTAAATCTTTATGCAAATCATTTATATGCTCAAAAAGCTGTTCCAATACAAAATCTGGGATATAATCAATTTGGCTACTATTTTTCTTTTCGTGTTTAGGTAAGTCTTGAGGATAAATTAAAAATCGTATATCTTGGTACGGTGCTATAGCATAGTTTTGAGTTATAATATCGTTTAAGAACCTTCTAATTGTTTTTAATTCTTCTCTCACAAAATTCTTAGTACTTTGCAAATTTTTATTAGCTGCATATTCAAACAAAAATTCTATATATGCTTCGATATGACATCTATCTAGTTCATTTAAACTATTCCTTGTTTCTTTATTTTTAGATATATTTTGAAAAAACCTAGTTAAAACTCTTATATAAAACCTTGCTGTAGCAAATGCTATATCACCAGTTATCAAACGATTTTTTAAATATTTTTTTGCTAATTCTCGCATTTTAATTGACTCAATTTTTTCAAAGTTTAAATAATTGCCAGTTAGTGTTTTATTATAACTCAATCCATATTTTTCTAAATTTCTAATATCCCATTTATCTTTTTCCCATTCTTCTCGCTTATCAATGAACTTAATTAGATTAATGTACATATTCTTTAAAAAAGAAGCCAGTCCGCTTTTGTATTCATAATCACCAAAAACTATTGTTGATGATCTTCTTTTTATTGGTATATTATTTTCAGTCAGCCAATTAAACCAGTGCTTTTCTAATGTATTTATATCACAATCAAGTAAAGAATTTAAATTTGGATAAACTTCATTAAAGAACTTAGCAATCTTATTAAGCTTTACTGCTCCAGTATTAAATAAATTAGATAAGGACCAATCCTCTTTAACTATCAGTTTCAAAAAAAGGTATTTAAATTCTAAATTCAAATTTTTACTTTTAATCCTAAAGAAAACATTTTTTCTTTTGTCTCTATAGTTCTTGATACTATCTTGAAATTGCTTGAATTTGTTAAAAGCTGTAATGTGCCACTCATCATTTTTAAAAAAGTAATCATCATATATTTCAGTTATTAAAACCTCTCCTTTTATATTGATGGTTCTACTTTGTAATGTACATAATTCATTAATCATAGTACTGTTTGTAGGTAAATTAATTGGTATTGACATAGTCATTCCCCTTTATTAAAAACTTGAAATTGATGCTTTACTTTATTCCAATCTTCACGTATATCTTCTTCAGTGGGATGAACATATAAATTAATAGTCGTTTGTATATTACTATGACCAAGTCTTTCTTGAACTTGTTTTATATCCTTAGTTTCATTATAAAAAACAGTTGCATGTGTATGGCGAAATAAATGAGGATGAACATTTATAGATGTTTTATGTTTTAGCCTTTTAAATAATGAATATATATCACTATAATTCATAGCTTCTCCTACATTTCTCCCCTTTATTTTTACAAAAAGATAATCAGAACATATTGAAAGTTCGTCAATTATTTCGTAGACATAATCATCGTATAAATCAATTAACGATTGGGAAATAAATATTTTTCTTTCCCCAGTTTTCAAATAAGTACCATTATCATTAAATCTATTTTTCAAAACTATTTGATGGCCTTTTCTAAAGTCAAATTTAATATCATCAATACGTAATGATAATACCTCACCTATACGTAATCCGGTTTCATATAGTAATTGTATTAAGAATTTATCTCTAATATTATTAGCTTCCTCTAATAATTTCTTAACCTCCGCATTAGTTAACACTTCTATTTTTTTCTTTGGTTCTTTAACTTTCAAAATATTTTTCAACGTTCTATAGTCCTTATTTATGTGATGCATGAAACTTTTATATTTTTTAGAGTATTTACTTTCCATATGCATAAAATCATAGAAATTAACATCTAATTTTTTACTCCTATAGAGATAATCATAAAAATTAGATACTACAGTCATAGTCAGATTAATTGTCTTAGGACTAATGCTTTTTTCTTTTCGGTGATAAGAGAGGACATTCTCATATTCAAAAGGTGTTTTCATCCATCTTATAAAATCAACAAAGTTATCAAAACTAACTTCTTTATAGCATATCTTTTTACTTTCTAAGTAAACAAAAAAATTTTTTAGTGCATAGGCATAGGTTTTCTTGGTATTTAAACTTTTCTTAACACTATCCAGATACTTCAAATATCTTACTGCATCTACTATAGGTTCATTATTACCATCTAAAATCATAAAATTGGTACCATTCTTAGATTTTACTTCTACTATTTTCATAATAATCTCATTTCTAATTTTAATAGTATAAGTATACACTATTCAAATTCTTTTTACATCATACATATTAAACTTATTACACGTAATAAAAAAAGACTATTTAATATTTTTACTTTGTTCATTTTTTCTTAAAATATGATTCATTTTAAACAAAATAGTCTATATTCTTCAACATATATATAACCATTTGCGACAATGCCGGAACAATATCAACGGTTGAATGATTTTATTGAGGAACAGAATAAAATTGCCATGCCTTCTTTATCAGATGATCAATTTGAAATGATTAATCGTCAGCTGACTTACAAGTTCACACAGCATCAACTGGCGATGATTAGTTATTGGAGAAATGGTTATATTCAATCCATTGCAGCCTATATACGTCGGATTGATTCATTGAATCGATGCATCACCATTAGTAATGAGAATGGCTCACAAACAATGAAACTCGACTTTGCGGTTATTTGTAATGTGGAGTAAGTGTGGTACGCAATGAGTGATGCTTATCACTGAACCAGGTATTGCATTTTAGCTAAATTGAAATAAAGGGAGTAGAACCACATTCCTTTCGACTGTGTTGTTCCACTCCCAAATCTAAAGTTATTTACTTGTTGTAAAGCCTGCATAACTAATATCTACTTCTACAACTTTGCCTTCATTAAGTACGAATGATGCCGCTAAACCATTTTTATTAGGTTTGTATACGTAAATACCGCTACCTTTGGCATTTTTGTTACCTTTTACTTTTTTCAAATCTTTACCATATGCTTTTTTAAGTTGATTATACGTTAAATCACCTTTGACTATAAATTGTAACTTATTCGCTTTTTTACCGTCGCTCGTTACACCAGTAAATTTCTGATTATACTTCTCTTTAACTGTTGTACTGCTCGTTTTAGCAAGTTTAATACCGTTAAATTTAATGTTGTCATGCTTAATTGCGTTAATAAAGTTTTTATCTGTTAAGAATTTAGCATCTTTATCAACGTAACCATTATAAGCGTAATAATACCCTTTCGTTTGAGTTGCTGCATGGGCAGTATCTTGTACTGGTAGTACTGCGCTACTCACTCCTAAAAGTGTTCCAAATGCTAATGTTGTTGAGGCAATAGTTTTAACTACTTTATTCATGTTAGTCCTTCTTTCTATATTAGAATTACACTTCACTTATATTATCGCACAATACATACAAACATTCACTGTACTTAAGACCTATTTATCAAAAATTTTAGTAAACAAAATTTAATATTATAAAGTTGTGTTAATACTATCTATTTTATGAAGTTTTATTATAATAAGATAAAGAAATGAATTAAGGACGGAGGACACACTTTGAAAAAAGTATTGGCAGGTATCGTCATTTTATTACTTATTGTTGCTTTAGGCTTTTCAATATTTTTTGCAGCAACTGGTACTAAACATTCAAATTCGAGCGATGACCATAAAACTGAAAAACATGATAAAAAAGACAAAAAAGATAAAACAAGTGAAACACAAACTGAATCACAATCTAATGCGTCTGATAATGGAGAAAATGCACAATCAGAGCCAGCGTCAAACAATAATGTAAATACTCAACAAAATGATTCGACACAACCAAATAACTCTGCAACACAATCATCTAAAACAAAAGAAAACAGTTCTAGACAAAATAGTTCAGAAAGTGCTACTTCAGAGAAAAAGACGAAAGAAACACCAACAACACAACAACCAAGTACACAACCATCGACACAACAACCGGCAACCTCTCAACCGAACACTCAGAACAAAACAACAACTCAAAGTAGTTCAACACAAAGTTCAAGTAGTTCAGCTCAGGGTAGCAGTCAAAATAATAAAGACAATTAAAACAACCGCCTAATGAGTAGTCTTATAACTATCTATTAGGCGGTCTAGTTTAATTATTCCCTATCTTCTAAAGAAGTTACTTCAACAATTTCTGTTTTTTTGACTAGTTCTCCATTAATGTTAGAAAAACCTATAACTAGACATTCTCCTTTATTTAATGATGATAAATCTTGTTCCATTTTTCTTTTTTCGTCATTATTTTTATTCTTACTAATAAAGGCGATTTGATCTTCCGGTGGAGCAAAGTGAACTTGCTCAGCGGCATTAAATAGTGCCGAAATATCTCCTCCGTTATTTTTTATAGAGCTGATAGACTGTGTAGCAAGCCATGAAGACCATCCGAATTTTCTACCCTCTTTTAAAATTTTAGTTGTAGGAGAACTTTCTTTATGATTCAAGTTCTGCATTTCATCTAATAAAACAGGGATAGGAACATTTTTACTTCCTTCTCGTTCGGTAAAATTATATAAATCCCATAGTAAGAATTCAGTTATCACTTTTTGAATACTTGCAACAAAACCTTTTAATTGCATAATAGTTACTTTACCTTCATTATTGAATATTTCTTTCCAAGTAAACTCATTGTTGTTATATGCAAACGGATCTTTATCTAATAATTTGTCAATTCTTCCAACTAAAGTATTAGCATTAGTAGTTTCTTGATCAATCAATCTTTGTTTTAATTTAGTGAAAGTAAAGTTTTCGCCATATATATCTAAACCACTTTTGATAGATTCTTTTAATAAACTACTTTGTTGGATACCAAGTTTAAATACGAAATCTATAATTTGAACTACTCTATCTGCTATATCATCATTTTCTTCTGGCACGGTAAAACCACCTAAGTCTATTTCATTTCTTTTAAAAGGATTTATCGGAAGCTTATCTCTAAAAATAAATTTAGTATTGAGATTATTTCCTAGTTTTCGTGTAAATTCCTCTTCTAATTGGTTGTTTAAGAAACCATCCGTGTAATCAACTACTAAACTATCAAGTTTATTTTTAGCCATTTCATATAGAAGACATTGCATAAAGTAAGTTTTACCTTGTCCAGATTTGCCGCTAATTAATATATGGCGATTAGGTAATTGTTTATGACCATACTCCCAATACACTTTTTCAGTACTACCTTTTGCATTTCCTAATAAAATTCTCACATTTTCTAAATCGTGATTTTCTTCAGTTCTTTCTATTTCCTCAATAACAGGAGGTTTATCTTCCCAATCATTAGTAGGAGGAATTTCCTCTTTATTCGAATCATTGTTCACTTTATTTTCATCTTCAAGAGTGGAAGTTGGCACATCACTATTTTCATTAGTTAGATTATAATTTGTATGGGAAACTAGTAAATTTGCTAAATCAATCCCTCTTTGATTGTTTAATATTTCATGTTTAACAGTTTCATAGTCCTTTTCTGCGTCATTATACGCATCTAGTTCAGTTAAATGTAATTCATATACATTTTTCTCGCTGTCTTTAATTAATTTTCTGAAACTATTTTCTTGATTAAATAATACTGCTATTCCTATACCATACTCATCTTTTATCTTAGTAGAGAAAGTAATGTTACCGTTTAAAATTTCTGCTCTTTTCTCATAAATGTAGTGCATCTTTTCATCCACAATTACACCATTTTCAATAAATTTATTTAAATTACCAAAATATAAATTCAAGAAAAATTGTCTATAAAAATCTTGAGTTAAAACTTGAGAAGATGGAGTAATCAATTCTTTTTCCAGTACTTTAAACAAATGACTTATTTGTACTTTAGCTTTTTCAATCACATTAGTGTGATTAATACCGACTTTTACTTCAACTGGCATAAAATGGACATTTGCATTTTCTTCTTCCAATTCTAAGCCTATAAATAACAAGTCATCTGAAATAGAGCCACTATGATTAAGTTCCTTAGCCGAGAAAACATCTGAACTTGCATCCAGACCTTGTTGTCTACTCACTCGAAGTACTTCTTCCATAGAAATTGGAATCCAAGTTATTTTTTCATGGGCTAATATTGACAACACTTGTTTATATGCTGAAATAATACTTAATTTTTCTCTAATAGAATGATCTCCGTAATTTGATTTAGACCCTCTATTTCCTATAACTGATAAAAGCCATTCACCATTAAGGATATTGAAAGATCGGATAATATTATCAATATTTTGTGGAGTATAATCTACGTTAACTTTATTTAAAAATTCTTTAAGAATATTACTATATTGTTCTGTATCATTTGTTACAGTAATTGATTCATAATTAAACGATGAAGTTTGATCATTATAATGAATAACATACAAATCATAATCATTACTATTGAAATAAGATAAATCAACTGAAGGATCTATAAATGTTACCCAATTCGTATCGTTAAAAACACCATCAAGGTTTTGATTTTCAATACTAATAACATTATTAACGATTCCTTCATCCTTCTTATATGGATTTAATCGATAATTTTTATTATTAGAAACAAAACTATTCCACAATAATGCACTATAAATTAAATCGTTATTCTCTGATATACCTCTCGTACCAAATCCAGATAAATATGAATTACCTATTTTAGTATAGCTAATATTTGATAATAGACCTTTACTAGTAACAGAAGAGTAAATTTCTTTAAGATTACTCACACTAAACTTAGGTTCTTGATTAAAATTAAAAAACGTAATATGATAAATATTTTCTTCTTGCTTATTAACAAATATATTTATTTTAGATTTTATTGTTTCCAATATATCTTCTTCGTTAAATTTCTTTTTAATATTACTAGGAATTTTTATATTATATGCTTCTAATAATTCATCGCTGTCTTTAATGTTATATAAAGCATATATATTATCAATAATTTCAATAGCATCCATATATACATTTACTGGATTTAAATAATGAATTGATTTTATATCTTTCATTTGATCTAAAAGGTGTTCAATAGTTCCTTTAATAACTGTCTTATAATCTTTAACATCAATGTACCTTACTTTAAGTGCATAGTTCCTATTAATATCAAATAAATATTTAAAGTGTTGTTTATAGTTGTTCAAACGTGTTTTAATAATAAACTGCATTTTTTCTGAGCTCATTTTATTTGTAGTCTCAAAAGGTTTATATGTAATCCATCTGGCTCCACTTTCAGTATAGTTAGCGAAATAATAATTAGACTCTACATCTACAAAATATGGTAATAAGCCAATAGGATTATATTTTCTGAAAACTTTTTCACTTATTTCATCATCATTAAAACGTTCAGTTTTATTTAATTCATATCTTAATATTAGTGGATGTAATGAGGTGAAATATATATTATTATCATCGGTCACAGTACCTAATTCATGTACATTTAATATTTCTTTTTCAGTGATTTTTTCATTATCAGTTAAATTTTTCAATACTTCTTCTATAGTTTCACAATAATTAGAAACAGCTCTACTAATGTCCTCATCATAATACATTAAACTAGGAACTGTTTTTTTCTGAATTATTACCTCACACAATTGCTTATATGCTTTTTCTACTAAAGGTGGTAAACTTTTTGTTTCGCCAACTAGCTGGTTATCTTTAATAACTCCATTAGTAAAGTTGTTTTCAATCATTGATTTTTCAATTTGCGTTATGATTTTAAAATCATTAAATAGATAATATTCATTTGTATCTTGAATAGCTATATTATCTTTAACAATCATAGATTCTTTTTTCTCAAAAACTTTTTTTATTAAATTAGAACTTGAAACTGGAACCGGTTTATTTACAAATTCACTTAATCTAACTATATACTCAATATCATTGATTTTTAAATTAATATAAATATTATCAATATCAGCATTAACTAATGGACTGAAGTCTAAGTTTGAAATTTCATTCAAATCGTAAGTTTCTCCATTTTCAAACACTTTACTTAGATTATTATTTTCATCATTAATTGATAGTAAATTTTCGACATTATCTAAGATAAATTCAACCTTTTTCTTTTGAACATTATATTTCAACTTATACTTAGTTTTAAGATTTTCAATATTGGAACTATTAAAATTCACTAACAAAATCCTAAATTTAAAAGTTAAAGAAGTTGAATTATTATGTTTATATGTAAAATCAATAAAGTACTCATTTTCGTCTTTAATTTCACTAAGATCAATGACTAATTTACCTTTAGATTTAGATTTAAATTGTACTTTTGACGTCTCTTTTTTAGATAGGTTATATATTTTCGCTCTATTAGTATTAATAAAAGATGGATTAATGTCATCATGTTTGTCAAAAGGTAAGATTATAGTTTCTAAGTTTGAGAATTCTTTAAAGATAATTATATTTTTTTCTCTTGATTTAACCTTAGTTGTCCCAGAATTTTTATTCCATACTTCAATATTATTAAATTGATGATAAAATCCTTCATCATTAAACTCTATTTTCACCCTTTTTTCATTATCAACCGTCTCTTTACTTTTTCTAATTGGCTCGAATTCCGCTTCATACCAATTATCTTTTACTAATTTAGGAGGGGCACTGACACCGAATTTTTCTTCAATATCTTCTTTAATATTTCCTCTATCATGTATAACTGAAACAGTCTCAAATAAATCACTATTTTCAATAAGCCTATTTTTTATATCTTTTGTTGAATTTGAAAAACTCTTTAATTGTTTATCTTCAAAAAGCTCCAATTTTAAATAATCTTCTTTTTTAATTTCACCTTGTTGAATAATACTAAATACAGATTCAAAGTCTAGCAAAGTATATTTAACAAGTTCATCTGAGAATTTTCTTTCTATTACAAATTTTAAAATTTCGCTTTCATGTTTCTCTAAACTATGATTCTCCTTATTAACTATTTTATCTAAGTTTTGCTTTAGAGAATTAGTATGGAATGGTGCTCCTTTTTTAGATAAATCTAATGAGCCGCCTGTTATACTATCTAAGTCCTCTTTCATCAAGAAAATAACTACTGAATTTTCCCATTCTCCTTTTTGCAAAGATACTTTATTTCTTATAGTCACTAAAAAATCATTGGTAACGCCATCGTGCGCGAAAACAAAGATTACTTTTTTATCGTTTATCATATAATAAATAGTTTCAAAGCTGAATTCATTTGATCTGAAGCTGTTAACTTTCTTATCCTTTGAATTTTCAATTGCTGTTTTTAAGCTACTTATTTCATCGTCATTATTTAATATCAAAAAGAACCTATCCCCTGCGTTTAAAGAAGTGCTATTTAAATAAGCTCTTAATTCTTTATCTAAAAAATTATAAAACTGGTTTGACATACTTTACCTCCCCACTATCACTTTTCTTATCAAGAATATTCATTTTCTCGTAGAAATTAACTACATCTTCTTTTGTATATCGATCAAAAAAGACTCCTCGTTTTTCAAACTCTACAAAAACTTCTTTAATTAATTTCTTTTCATCCTTAACAATTATTGAAGTTAATAATATTAATAAGTCGTTCCTGATTGTCAATGTTTTCCCTAAACTACCACGACTTTTTAGAAAATATAAGTCTCCAATTTCGTCTATTGATTTTGAATATCGCGAACTAGTAGCAGCATCTAAATCAGTGTATAACCATTTTTTGAAGACCTTTAAATTCTCCATGAAATCATCTGATATTTCGTCTTCCTTAGACAATTTTTCTTTATAAATCCTCATCATTTTAGATAATTCATAGTTTATATTTTTTATCATATTATTATCAAAATTCAGTATCTCTGTTAATGAATAAAATTTATCGTCATTTTTTATATCCTTAATTATAATATTTAAATACCCTGTTAAATTGTCATTTGTTAAAGTATATTTTTTTCTCTCTTTAATATAATTAAATCCTTTTTTGTATGTAATCCTAGATGAGGATAACTTTTCACTATCTAATGTGAAATACAATGGCTCTAACTCTACTCCATTTTTAATTTTATTTAAATTATCAATATTGATAACTGTCTGTGTAATATACTGAAAATAATAAAAAGCAAAGAATTTATCTAAATTTTTTAAAGCAAAATCTTTATATTTCAATAAAAAATCTAAGTCTTCTTTTCGAGTAGTAAATAAATCATCTGGTAATGTGACAAAACTATTTTTTATTTCTTTAGTACCAATTTTTTTTATTGAATCAAAAAACATTTTTTCCATTAAATTATGAGATTTGGTTGTACTAATAAAGTTTTTCCAAGTTAAATTATTATTTAAATCAAAAGCTTTACTTATATATAAAGCTATATTGATTTCTCCTTTTTTATCAGAACCTTCACTTAATGGTTGAAAATTAAGTATCCTAGGATGATTAATTGAAGATATCTTATCAAAATCAAAGAGTCTTTTTAATAACATGTTTTTTTCATTTTCATCAAGATGTCCTACACTCTCCACATTTTCATAAATATTGCTGATATCATAGTCTTCATGATTATATTCAATTTTTAAACCTAAACTGTATCTAGCCATAGCCCCAATAATCGGCATGAATCCATTTTTAAATTTTGCTCTTTCGTTTTGTCGAGTAAAAAAAGGAAGTATATTATAATCAAAGCTTCTGTTATATTTAGGAGAACCTTCATCTAATTTTAAATGTTTTATTAATGCATTAGTACCGTTAAAATCCATTAGTCAACCTCCTCAAGTTGATAACCTAGAAAACCATCATGAATTATATATGTCTCGTTACTAGAAGGTAACTTAATAATTGTATTTTCATTGGATTCAAGATTATTTATTATACTATCTACAAATTCAGTAAACACTATTGCTTCAATTTTATCTTTTTCTTTAACAACGTAACCAGCTTCTATTTTTTCCAATAAATTAAATAGATTATAGTCCATTTCAATTTCAGCTATATATTCTTGAACCTTAAGTTGAACTATTAAATTATTTTTTTCATTTACACTCACTAAATGGACCTTAGGTTTAAACTCTAAACCAATTTGAATGCTTGTCTCAGGTTTTAGACTTTCATTGTATATATAATTTTTCTTAGGAGAACCTTTCCATCTATAAATTGCTAATATTACTTTATTTAAAATATCTTTTTTCAAAGCATTATCTGTATTTAAATCACTTATCATATTTATAAAACTTATAAAAGTAGTAGGTTCATATTCTGTATAGTCGAACAAATAGTGTAACCTTACTATCATTTCAAATCGTCGTTTATGATCTAAACCATCCAACAAATATAAATAACTCATCACCTTTTTATAATTATCTTCTCCAAAAAGTTGTTCGCACTTTGCTTGCAAATCGAGAGTATTAAATAATTCAATATTAAGTTTATCTAATTTAGCACTTTGGAATAGCACTGGATCTTGAAAGTGCATTGAAGTTAATAACGAAGATTTACCGTTACTATTAAATAGCATGTTAACTAAAAATGAATCATTACTTCTTTGATTTATTTCTGGGACTATAATGTCATATAAAAAATTTAGTAATGCTCTAGTCGAGATGATTCTTTTATTTACTATTTGTGTTTTAATAATTAAATATTTGATAGTAGTTTGAACATTTTTATCTAACATTAATAAATAATTTTGATAAATCGGTTCTTTTCTATTAAAACCATCATCTTCAATAAAAGCTTTGTAAAAAGGATTACCCATATCTTCAGAAAAAATCTTATTAAAAATTGCATCATAAAATTCACTTTTAACTTCACTTTGTTCAATATCAAATACTTTTTCATTTAAAAATGAAACTATTGAAATATTATCTAATCCAAAGTACAAATTGTTCATACCTTTATTTGAAAAAATATTACTTTGCTCAATAGTTTTTATAATTTCTAAGTTTATGTTATTCGCTCTCAAGTATTCGTTTAAATTATTGAGCATACCAACATTAATAGCTATTACTATCTTATTTATCTCATTTTTTTCAAACTGTGTTAATTTTTCTACCAGGGTTTCAATTGCTGTTTTATAAGGATTATTGCTTTCAGTAGCGTCATTATATATAAATACATCTTTAAATAATTCAGGTTGATATTTATTTAAATATGATAGTAAATGTGACTTCCCATCACCTACAGACCCAACTAAAAAAATAATTCCTCTATCTTTACTTTTTAAATTCAACAAAGATTCTTTTAATTCATTTTCAATTTTTCTATGTACATGTAGATATTCATTAAATTTATTAAATTCTTCAGTATTAACTATTGATTCTCTTGAAGAGGTGCTTAAGTTATTCATCAAATCAATAAGATTGCTACTGGTAATATTACTTTGTTTTTCAATATAACTTTTCAAATGTTTTAAATACTCGTTTAACTTGATATAGCTATTTTCATCCCCATATTGTTGAACTTCTTTTAATTGATTTTTTATATTCCTTAATAGCTCATAAGTAGTATTGTCGACAAGTTGTTGTGTTCGTAGTTTAAATATATGAGAATTAAAAACATTAATATTGACTTTTTCTAGATTATAAATATCAAATGAGATATCTATCATTTTTAAGGTTTTAAAAAAATTATCTTTAATTATATTTTTTATCTCCATATTATCCCCCCTAAGATTTTTGCATCACTATCATGATACCTAATAATATTACAAAAATATATAATTCAAACTATTTTTTTAGTTTAAAATATTTATAACAATTATTTTTTTAGTTTCTCTCCACTTTTAAAAAATCATTTTTATAAAAAAATAGTTCTAGCATGATAACTTCACACTAAAACTATCTTTTATACTTCTTATTAAATTAATTCAATTTTCTTATACACTTAGTTAAACAGATAATAAAATAACTTATTCAAGACCCTTTTTATTTTAGAGATACTATAGCCTATTCAGTAACTTTACTTTCATCTACACGTTTAGAAATTTTACGCATTACTGGATCTAACACTGGTTTGACTAAGATACCTAGAATAAAGAATCCTAATCCGAATAGTGCTAGGATAAGCATTTTTGTGATTAATATTTCCGGTACAATGCCACCTACTGTTTCACGTAATGAATCTATCACATACGTGAACGGTAAATATGGTGAAATAGTTTGGAAGAATTTAGGTGCCGTAACGACTGGGAAAGTACCCCCACCACCGGCAATTTGTAATACTAACAAAATAATTGCGATTGCTTTACCTGGGTTACCAAGTAATGATACGCATGTATACACTATTGTGTTAAAGACAATCGCACCACATAATGCAACTAAGATAAATAGTATCGGTGATTCAACTTGTGCTTTCAAAATCACTAAGTCCCCAATGGTTACAATCAGTGTTTGAATGATCCCCATCATGATAAAGAATGCACCTTTACCTAAATAAATTTGACGTTTCGTCAATTCGTCTCTCAATGATTCATGTTTATTATCTACAGACAATAAACTTACTAATAGTAAGGCACCTACCCATATAGATAATGAGGTATAGAATGGTGTCATACCTGAACCATAATCTTTAACTGGGAAGACATCCACTTGTTTTTTATGAATTGGGTTGGCGATTACATCAGCTTGTTTCTTCAAGTCATTCTTCAACGCATCAATGACTTTATCCACTGCATCGTCTTCGTCTAATTTCTTGAAGATTTTATTTGCTTTGTCTAAATCTTTTTCAATATCAGGCAAACGATTTTCAGAGAAATTCGCTAAGTTAGCTAATGCCTCTTTCGCGCGTGGTTGATTTTGATTTAATAAATCAACTGCATTGTCATACTTATTAAACAATGTCGGTAAATTCGCATTTACAGTTGCTGTCGCATTAGCAAGTTGTTGCTCTAACTCAGGTAAATCATTACGAACAAAGTCTGCTGCATTCGCTACGTCTGCTTTTACAGTCGGGAAGTAGTTCTGTGCCGTTTGCATCGCATTAATATATGTTTGTTCTAAAGCCGGCAATTCGCTTTGAATATTAGCAATGCGATTTTGCCCATCCGCTACAATATCTTGACCCGCAATGATAACACGATTAATTGTATTTAATTTAGATTGAACGTCTGATAGCGTATTCTGACCTTTATTTAATTCTTGCGTAATTTGATTAGATACGACTAACAAACGATTGTTTAAGTCATTTTTAATAAAGTCACGGTAGTTACCTAACGCTTTATTTAAATCTGGTAATGAACGTAATACATTAACCGCTTCTGCTTTTCCTGAACTGCCATTTTTCAAGGCATCAATAAGTTGATTCGTTGAACGCAATGTATCACTGATGCGATTATTTGCACTTTCTACTTGTTTAATTTGTGATGATAAATCGACATGTTCTCTTTTTTCTAATTCCTTTAATACGTCGATCAGTTGTTGGTTATTTTTCGAGCTGTTTTCAAGACGTGTTTTTAAATTTCGTAACATCTCATTAAATTCAGTTGGTCGATTAGAACCGATGACGCCATAAGATATCGTTTTCAAGGCATTGATGTCTGACTGTGTCGCTTTCGCTTGAGTATCAGAATGACTAGAAAGTGTGAGTAACGCTTCTGCAAGCGCACTATTCATCGACTTCACGTCTTTGTCTGACACAATTTGATTATCGTTGACAGTGTCTTGGCTACTATCCGTACTCAACTTCTGAATATCATAGTGCGGCAATCCCGATGTACTTTGTTGACGCAAGCTGTTATTAGCTTGATTATTTACCTCTTGTGCACGATTGGCCGCTTCTTGGTAATCACCTACACGTTGCTGCGCAGCTGTAAGATATCCTTGTGCATCGTTCAGACGTGAATGTGCTAAATCAAGCCCTTCACTAGCAATATCTACACCTCTATTAATTTTAGGGAACTGTGCTGGTATATCATTAGAAGCTACATTTAGCAATTTCTCAATATTTGGCATATATTCATTAAGTGCTAAGATGAGTTTTGCTTTTTCGTTTAATGACGGTATGGCCGCATTCACATCATTCAGTTTTTGTTGTGCATCTAAAACATCACCTTTATAATTACCTAGCGCACGGAATTGATTAGCATATTTATCAAGCTCATCTTGATGATCATTCAAATATTCAATACGATCTGCAATTTTATTAATTTCTGGTAATGAATTATGTGCTGCATAAACTGCATTTTTAATCTTATTAATTGTAGGCACTTCATCTTCCAGTTGAATACCTACTTTATTCGCTTCTTGTAGTAACGCTTTCGTTACTGTCTCATTGAATTGTTTGTTTGCTTCGTCAACAATGACCGTTGAACCTGTATCTGTCATTTTCGGTGCAACCGCATTAATTTTCTGATTAACTTTATATTCAATATCTGCTTTTTGCGGTTTCTTTCTCAATGTCCCAGTAATTTGATGTGAGAATTCTTTCGGTATGTATATGCCGGCATAGTATTTCCCCATTTTGATTTCATGGTCTGCCTTTTCCCGGCTAACGAATTGCCAATCAAATTTATCATTCTTTTTAAGATTGTTCTCAAGCGTATTACCCACGTTAATGTTCTTACCACGAACTTTGTCGCCTCGGTCCTCGTTCACAACAGCGACTTTGATATGACCTGTATGACTATATGGATCCCACATGGCCCATAAGTTAAACCACGCATAAAAAGATGGTAATATTGCCAGACCAGCTAATATGATCCAAACTGCTGGTGTCTTAGCCACACGTTTCAAGTCCGTTTTAAATAGTTTTAGTGCGTTTTTCATTTTCACACTCCTAAAAATGAAATATTAAGATTTTATTTCAAAATGATTTTAAGCATTGTTTTTTTCTTTATAGAGTTAGTATAATACTTTTATTGAGTAAAGTAGAAATTAGTTGATAGTGGTCAACTAAAAACCATAATAAGTATTATATCAAATTCTGATATATTCGCATACCACTATAATTTATTTGATAGGAGGAAAAGCGCGTCATGTCGAAGCATAAATTTATCATCTATTTTTTAACTACAACGCTAGTATTACCAACATTTACAACTAGCATTGCCCATGCTGAAGACACACAAGCAGATGCTAAGACACAAGCATCCACTACATCAAAAGAAACAACTTATGATACTGAAGATGTAGATGATAACCATACGAATGAAACGACTGAATCAAATGACAAACAATCAGATCGTCCCTCTTCAGAGACACCAACTAAAGAAGCGTCAAAGAAACATAATAATAAAGAACAAAATAAATCTACACATACGTCATCAGAAAAAAGGAATGACGATAACAAAAACGTATCTCGTAGTCATCAAACGCGTGATGAAGACAAACAGGATACTTACCGTACACCCCTTTCTCCTATTTTTGACGAAGCACAATCTAGCGGCTTGTTTTCATCTAACTTTTTAAATCCTGATTTATATCAAAATGGATTTAGTTTAACCAATTTAATTGCATCACTATTCTATTTCGACAGTGATATTTCAGATTATGAGCAACCCGCAAGTTCTAGTGAATCAACAGATGACGACCATATCACAGATGAGCACGATGCCGACACAGCTCATCGTGACCATCTAGATGTGAAGCAAAACGATGAACAAGCTAATCAAACAGACCATTCAACACAACAACAAGGTGACAGCGCGACGAACCAGCAATCAACAGCTAGTCAAAATAAAGATGATGCGAGCGTGAGCAAAGCATTAGATGCTATTGATGATTTCGTTTCTGATACCACAGATGATGACACAGATCATCAAGCAAGTCATGATGGAGATAACACTGACCGTCAACATGAATCTACTAAGGATGATGCAAGTACTCGTACTAATGATGATGCTAATCATGCCTCATCTTCTGATAGTAAGTCTTTAACTGAATCCGCTTTAGATTCTGTACTGGATCAATACAGTGAAGATGCTAAAAAGACGCATCACAATTTTGAATCATCTAAAAAAGATAACACATCAGACACGTCTAAAGATGAACAAGATAATGATGATACGACGACATCTAATAATCCACAATTACCAACTAAAGACGAACTTGAACATAAGACAGCACCCGCACAATCATTTGAAGATGACTTTAAACAAAGCAACACACGTTCAACTAGTCTCTTCCAAACCTTACCTCAATTTAATGGTAATGAAGTAACTGACGGAGACATAGCAGTAGTTGAAAATAAAGGTACACGTGACTTTATTAAATCTATTGCTAAAGATGCACATCAAATTGGTCAAGACAAAGATATTTATGCCTCAGTTATGATTGCACAGGCTATTCTTGAGTCAAGTTCAGGTAATAGTGCTTTAGCACAAGCGCCAAATTATAATTTATTTGGAATTAAGGGGAGTTATAAAGGACAATCTGTTAACTTTAATACTTTAGAAGCTGGCAGTGATCAAAGTATGTTTAGTATTAATGCCGGTTTCCGAAAATACCCAAATACGAAGGCATCATTGGAAGATTATGCTGATTTAATTAAACATGGTATTGATGGTAATGCCACAATCTATAAACCTACCTGGAAGAGTGAAGCTATAGATTATCGTGATGCAACACAACATTTGAGTCGTACATATGCTACGGATCCAAACTATGCTACTAAATTGAACAGTTTAATCAAGCACTATCACTTAACAGATTTTGATAAGAAAACAATGCCTGATTTAGATCAATATGCTAAACAAACATCGAGTGGCAAAGATACTTCAGGTCGTGGGTTTAAATCATTCGAAGTAACGGATGCGTCTTCACCATATCCTCAAGGTCAATGTACTTGGTATGTATACGAACGTGTTCAACAATTTGGTAAGCAAGTCAGTGGCGACTGGGGCGATGCACATCATTGGGATAATCGCGCAGAACGTGATAACTATGATGTCAGTCAAACACCTTCAACTCATAGTGCCGTTGTCTTTGAAGCAGGACAAGCTGGCGCCCATGACGTATATGGTCATGTGGCTTTCGTTGAAAAAGTAAACAGTGATGGCTCAATCGTCATTTCAGAATCTAACGTTAAAGGTTTAGGCATCGTGTCATATCGCACTATTGATGCAAACACAGCTGAAACCTTACATTACATTGAACCAAAATAACATTGCAATGGATGGAGTAAATAAAATTGTTACACAAAAAAGGTGGTGCACCCTACCCGGGTGAACCACCTTTTTAATTCATTTATTAAGAGTAAATTAATACTTGAGTGATTAGCATGCCACCACCGAAGATGAATACGAAGGCAACGACTGGCCATACGAATTTCAACCAATGAGAGTACTTCATGTCTAACATTTGTAATGTTGCCATAATCAATCCTGTTGGTGCTAAGAAGAGCATTGCATATTGACCAAATTGATATGCTGTAACAATTACAAATCTAGGAATTCCTACTGTATCAGCAAGTGGTGCAAAGATTGGCATTGCGAGTACTGCTAATCCAGAAGATGATGGAATAATGAAACCTAGGAAGAAGAAGATAATCAACAATATTACAATGAAGATTGGTCCACTTACACCCTGTACAAGTGATGAACTGAAGTTCAAGATTGTATCTGAGATTAAGCCATCATTCATAATCATATTGATACCACGTGCTAAGCCAATGATAAGTGATACCCCTACCAAGCTTGATGCCCCTTCAACAAAAGCATCGACGACGACTTTCTCGCCGAGTCCATCTTTACCTAATGCAACCATTAGCATGATTACAATCGTAAATGCTAGGAACATTGAGGCCATGATTGGGAACCACCAACCTTGTGTCATAACGCCCCACACCATGATTGGGAATGGTAGAATGAATAAAATTAAAATGATTTTTTTGCGTAATGTAAATGGTTTTTCAGCACCATCATCATTAATAACTGACCATTGTTTCTCGAATTTAGCTTTATCTTCATAAGTATATGATGCTTTTGGATCTTTTTTGATTTTTTTAGCGTACCAATATAAATAACCTACTGTGAATATTGTAGCTACGATTAAGCCCGCGATTCTCCAGTATAAACCGTCAACGAATGTTGTACCCGCTGCATTTGATGCGATAACAACTGAGAATGGGTTAACAGTTGAGAATGTACTACCCACAGAACTCGCAAGGAAGATTGCCCCAACACATATAATTGAGTCATATCCCATTGCAATAAAGATTGGAACAAGTATTGGATAAAATGCTACCGCTTCTTCTTCAATACCACAAAGCGTACCGCCTAATACCATTAATACAGATACCATGAATACAAGTAAGAATTCATGACCTTTTGTTTTTTTAGTCAGTGCTAAGAGTCCTGATTCGAATGAACCACTCTTTTGTACAACACCAATAAGTCCACCTAATACGAGAATAAATACCATTACGTCTACGGCTTCAATCGTACCGTTGACCATACTTGATGTAATTTGGTCTGGTCCAGCAGGATTTTGATCTAATCGTTCATATGTTCCAGGAATTGAGATAGGTTTATTGATGGCACCTGATTTAAATTGGTCTACATCAATTTTTACACCTAATTTATCTAATTGCTCTTGTGTTCCAGGGACTGTTTTTGATTTATTATGCGCATCAACAATTTTGAATTCTTGCGCACCGCCATCATATGATAACTTAGAATAAGCACCAGCTGGTATGATCCACGTTGCCATAACCGCAATTACAGTTAAAATAAATAAAATTGTAAATGCGCCGGGCATCTTAAGCGAGAATCGTTTTTTCCGTCCTTTGCTTGTGCTGTTAGTTACGTCATTAGTATGTGTCATGCGTTTCAACCCCTTCAAGTATTTTTTATCTATGAAAATGCTTACACATTCAAAACTTATACTTTGTTGAAATATGTCAAATAAGTGACTTTGTGAAAAAAATATCAATTTCTTTTTCCACTATTAGTGTATGTCTAATGCAATTTACAATCAATATGAATATATATAAAAGTGTAAATATTTTAGATAAATTCATAATTATTTCACACAACTTTACCAAGAATTTCTCGAAATTCGCTTGCTATTTTTGGTAAATTGTGCAAACGCTTTCTTTTTCTAATCCACTTTTCCTAATTGAAATACGCAAGTCAGGGTCAACATTCCTCATGACTCTATTAAATTCGTTTATACTCATAAAAAAACTGAGAAAAGCTTACTATAAGCATTTTCTCAGTTTAGCTTGTGCTACATTACGTGTGCAATGTAACTTACAATATAAGTTTATATTTAATGTTTTGTGTGTTGTCGTTTGCGGCGACCTAACCAAATCAATGTACCACCCGCTACCACTAATAGCATGGTTATCGGTAACCATGATTTCTTAACTACTTCCCCGGTATTAGGTAAAGATAAATTACCATCATCATCAAATAAGCCACTTAAAAAGCCATCATCGTTTCCTAAATGTCCTAAAGATAACCCTTGTACTGGATTAGGAATGTCTTCAATACTATCTAAAAGATGACCACCTGAATTAAGGCCATTTAATAGACTGCCACCAGTTAATCCGTCTAATACATGAGACCCTTGGTTAAGAAGGTTTGAGTTAGATGTAGTATGATTTGAAGTACCATTAATACGATCAAGTAGTGATGGTCTTTGTGTAATCGGTGCTAAGATATAATTTAAATTCTTTTTGGCATTGTCGAGTTGATTTTGTAGTTGAAGTAAATCGCTCGCAGTACCATTTAATGCATTCTTCACTAAATCTAACGTGTTTGCTTTACCTGTTTGTGCTCTAGCAATGATATCTGCCAATGCTTTTGCTTGTGACTGATTTAACTTTGTCGCTAACAACGTTTCAATCGTTTGTTTACGGTCTGATGATTTTTCGAGAACATCTTTAAGAATATCATCTGCAGTCACTGTTCGTTGTGCATTGATTTCTTGTTTCACTTTATTGACTAATTCTGAATTAGACAGTTGTGCTTTAGCAAGTCGTTTCGCAATTTGTGATGCCTCACTATTGCCTAAACGCGTTGAAAGTAATGTTTTAATTAACGCTTCTTTATCTGGCGCTTGGTCGAACATGGATGCTAAGATGTCATCGCTTGTCGTCGTTTTCAAACGATCTAGCTGTTTCATCACTTGGTCTGTAATTTGCTTATCTGATTGACCTTTAGTGTTAATCTCTTTGGCTATATGTTGTGCCTCATTTTTACTAAAGACACTTCCGATGATTTGGTCAACTGTTGCTCGTTTATCTTTTGATTGTTCTAGGCGATCAAGAATTGTATCTCGATTTGCTTTAACATCTTGTCGAACATTTGTTATATCATTTTCAACATTTTGTTTCTGTTTAGTTGTCAAATTTTGGTTTTGTTTTACTTGTTGTTCGAGTTGTCTTAATTGCTCAAGTTTACGATTACTATATCGCTCAGTTGTATTGTCTTGTGCACCTTCTACTTTTGAAATAGCTTGATCAATTTTTTGAGTAGCTGATAACTTATCATTCAATGCGTTAAGTGCATCACTTTCTGAATGATTCGTGTTTGCGTGATGATTTATGACATCCTCTTTATCCATTTGTTTAACATCATTTATAACACGTCCATCTGAATGGGATTGTGCCGTATTCTCTGAAGAAGATGCTGCTGATTGGGTATCTTGCGTCGTAGATTCTACATCTCTTTCAGTATCTTCCACTGATGTATGCTGATTGTCTTTGACTGATTCGACATCATTTTTCACATCGTCTAATTTATCTAAGACGGACGTATCATCACTTTCTTTTTCTAAATGGTTTGAATCTCCAGACGTTGATGGTTGATCACTACTTAACTGTTTATGATCATTAACTGTTTCTTCTGACTCCAAATCATCATTTTGTTGATGAGTATCAACCTTTTCAGATAAAGTATTTAAATCTGTGATGATTTTATCTAATTCATCTAATTGATTTTCTTCATTTGCCGACGAATGTTTAGACGTTGAATGTGCGTCGTTCGTTGAAGGTGTTTCGTTGTGATCCGCTTCTTCAGTACTTTCTTCATCAGATATACGATTTTCTGCTTGTGCATCCCTTACAATTTGATCTATTTCAGATTGGTTACGTGCATCTTCAATATCTTGTTTATAGCTTTTAATTTCGTTCGTTTTTAAGTGTTTTAAACGATCAATTTTCGTCTTCGCTTTATCTATCGCTAGATCAAGTTGGCCTTGAACCGTTTTCACTTCACTTGAAGTGTTGTTAGCATGGTCATTTGATTGCGCAAAGCTATCCTTTGTAAATCCATAGCCTACGAATGTTCCACTCATTAACAATACTGAACATGACACTTTTAAGTACGAACTGAATTTAGAATGTTGTTTATGCTTATCCACGCATGTCACCCTTTTTTATTAATATTCCACTACATTATATAACATTTATTTTAAAACTTATACTTCTGTTTATTGAAATCTAATACAAGCTTTCCTTTTTTGACTAATCGCAAATGTTTATAATTTAATACGTTTCGTGTTAATGCTACTCATATCTGTGACCTTAACAGAATATTGATACGCATTCGTTAAATCTATAAGCGACAAGAATTTATTATGACCTGCACCTGTATCAATATCTAATATATTTTTCTTTTGATATAACTCATCATTTTTAAAACCATAGCGATAATTAGGGATATGACCATGAATCAAGTATTTATTTTTAGGGATGTTTCTATTTAAAATGTGATTATAATGCCCCGTTGTGTATTCTTTGATTTGTTTATTTAAAGGCTTTGACGTATCAATGCCAGCATGCGCAAATATGTAATCATCGATAACCTCAATCGTAGACAATTCTCTTAAAAACTTATGCCATCGTTTAATTTTTTTATCTTTACTTTCCAACCAACGCATCTCATGGTTTCCAGCTAACGCACGTGCACCTCGACGTTTTAACCGCTTCACTAACTTTAAAGTACCAAATGAGTCAGGACCATTATTAACATAATCTCCCATTAAAACCAGTTGATCTTTTCTAGCATTAAAATTTACTGCTTTCAAAAGAGAGACAAGCGCTTTCCGATGTCCATGAATATCAGAAACCACCAGTATCCTTTCTTTCATATGCCTTCTCTCCTAACCTACTGCTAAATGCATACTAATATAAAACCACTGTTTAACTAACTTTAAACAAATTATTAACGTGTGCTCAAAATTCTTTATTTATTATAGGAAATAGTATAAACAAAATATATATTTTGGGGAATCAATTTATGAATACAAAGCAATTACACATTTTTAAACATTTCGTTGAAGCACAAAATGAAAACGCCGTCGCTGAAAAGCTCGGCATCACACAACCAACAGTAACATTTCATTTTAAAAACTTAAGTAAAGAATGCGGTTTACCACTCTATTTCAAGAAAGGTAAACATTTCAACCTGACTGAAGCCGGAGAATTACTTTATCGAAATGCGACTAAAATGATTAATTTAATTGAAGAAACCACAGATATGATGGACGATTTTAAGCAATCTAAACGAGGTACATTGAGAGTGGGTGCTAGTCATGCGCCGATTTATAGTATTTTGCCCTCAACCTTTAAAAACTATATGCATGAACATCCAAATATAGACATTAACTTAACGGTAGATACCGCACCAGTCATTATTGATCAAGTCAAAAATCGTAAAATTGATATTGCTGTCATAGCCGAAAAAGGGTTTAATGAAAGTGAACTACAAGTTAAACGTCTTCACGACAACCCACTCGTACTTGCTATGGATAAACGTCACCCGCTAGCTCAAAATAAACAATGTACAATTGAGGATATTAATAACTATCGTTTCATTATACACAACGGTGGTTCAACTCGAGACAGCATTAATGAATGGCGAAAAAAGAACTTTATCAACTTAGATGTCCATATGGAAACAAATAGTATTAGCATTATTCTAGCAACGATTAAAGATTCTAATTACTTAAGTTTAGTGAGTGAAAACGCCATTCGTCATCATCCTAATATTATTAGTAAACAATTGCCTAACGCCCCAACGACAAGTTATATATCACTCATTTATCGAAATGATAGACATCTGACTACAATCATTCAAGACTTTATTACGTTAATATATAACGCTAAATAACTTTCATATACCTTAGCAATCACGTTGATTAGACTTTCGTTAACGTGATTGCTTTTTTATATATGTACTATTTCGATGACGATGTTCCTTGATGACTCATTCATTCAATTTAAATACTTATAGTTTGAAAAATCAGTTTATTATTATATTTATAAAATATTAAGAAAGCATAAAGTTTGTTAATAAATATTCTAAAAAATAATAACAATTTTACATTATATTAATAAATCGCTATAAAAAAATGTGTTCACATAATATAATAGATTTGAATGAAAGATATTCATATTAATCAATTTGCTATTTAGTATATTATTGATTAGGAGGCAATGTTAATGCTTGTTCTTTCCATCATCTTGTTACTCCTAGGTCTTATTCTAATCGGTATTAGTCGATTTGTTGCATACCAGCGTGACATTGATCTTAGAGAAAAAATTTATATTCCAGGCGTTATTTTTGTATTAATTGGCGCATTACTTCTCCTGTTTGATTTAATAAAATAACCACAACTTAATACATACACCCTATCATCTTCAGGTACACCAGCTTCAAACGGTTACCTGTTTTTTTATTATCCCCACGAAATCATGCTATTTTCTCCAACATTTCTTCCAAAGTGTTGCATTTTCCAACGTCATATAACTTTTAATGGTACCGAACAAGGGTATAACTTGTTACATTATCAAATGTAACATTTTAAATAAGCTTAATTTGCGATGGCGATGTAACATCCTTGCTCACAATTCATCAACACACTATCTATAGGTTAAGCAAATAAAATCATAATGAAATAGGGGGAAATGTCTTGGCAAAGCTATTATATAAATTAGGAAAATTTATAGCTAAAAACAAATGGCTAAGTGTCATAGGATGGCTTGTCATTCTAGGTGTCATTATTACGCCTTTAATGATCAACTCACCTAAGTTTGATAGTGACATTACTATGAACGGCCTTAAGTCATTAGACACAAACGACAAAATCAGTAAAGAATTTCATCAGGATAGTGAAAAAGCCTCGATGAAAATTGTCTTTCATTCTAATAAGAATGATGGATTGAATAATAAAGATACGAAGAAAGATATTGAAGATGCACTAGATAACATCAGACAAAATGATGATTACATCCAAAACATCTCAAATCCATACGACACTGGACAAGTTAACGATGAAGGTGACACTGCGATCGCTAACGTAAGTTACGTCGTTCCACAAACTGGATTAAAAGATTCATCTAAACATATCATCGACAAAGAATTAAAAGATGTAACAGATAACCATAATGTTCGAATCGAGAAAACACAAGGTGGCGCTATGAATGCCGAACCTGGTGGTACATCTGAAATTGTTGGTATCGTCGTAGCATTTGTAATTTTACTTATTACTTTTGGTTCGCTGATTGCAGCGGGTATGCCAATTATTAGTGCAATCATCGGCTTAGGTTCAAGTGTTGGTATCATTGCGTTATTAACTTATATCTTTGATATTCCAAACTTCACACTTACACTAGCCGTAATGATTGGTTTAGCTGTTGGTATTGACTACTCACTCTTTATTCTATTCAGATTTAAAGAACTTAAGAAAAAAGGTGTCGATACTGTAGAAGCTATTGCAACTGCAGTTGGTACAGCAGGTAGTGCAGTCATATTTGCAGGTCTTACCGTTATGATTGCTGTTTGTGGATTGTCACTCGTAGGCATTGATTTCTTAGCGGTAATGGGATTCGCTTCAGCAATTAGTGTATTATTCGCAGTATTAGCAGCATTAACATTATTACCTGCACTGATTAGTATCTTCCATAAGAGCATTAAAATTAAAGATAAACCATCTAAAAGTAAAGATCCTAAAGATCACCCTTGGGCAAAATTTATTGTAGGCAAACCAGTTATTGCAGTGATTGTGAGTTTAATTATTTTAATCTTAGCTGCGATTCCAGTGAGTGGCATGCGTTTAGGTATTCCTGATGACAGCTTAAAACCAACGGATTCATCAGAGTATAAAGCCTATAAATTGATCTCAGATAACTTTGGTGAAGGTTATAACGGACAAATCGTTATGTTAGTTAATACAAAAGATGGTGGCAGTAAAAACACTATCGAACGTGACTTAAATAATATGCGTAGCGATTTAGAAGATATCGACAATGTAGATACCGTGTCAAAAGCGCAATTGACTGACAATAACAATTACGCACTATTCACAATTATTCCTGAAAAAGGACCTAACGCTCAATCTACAGAAAATCTCGTATACGACTTACGTGATTATCACAGTCAAGCTCAAGAAAAATATGACTATAGTACAGAAATTTCAGGACAAAGCGTCATTAATATCGATATGTCCGAAAAATTAAATAACGCTATTCCAGTATTCGCTGGCGTTATTGTTGTATTAGCATTCTTCTTATTAATGATTGTATTCCGTTCAATCTTAGTTCCATTAAAAGCAGTACTAGGATTCATCCTATCATTAATGGCTACATTAGGTTTCACAACATTAGTTATTCAAAACGGCTTTATGGGTGGCTTATTCGGAATTGAAAATACAGGACCATTACTTGCATTCCTTCCAGTGATCACAATTGGCTTGTTATTCGGACTTGCCATCGACTACGAGTTATTCTTAATGACACGTGTCCATGAAGAATACAGCAAGACGGGTGACAATGACCATTCAATTCGTGTCGGTATTAAAGAAAGTGGACCTGTCATCGTAGCAGCAGCACTCATCATGTTCAGTGTGTTTATTGCATTCGTCTTCCAAGATGATAGTGCAATCAAATCAATGGGTATCGCACTTGGATTTGGTGTCTTATTCGACGCATTTGTCGTACGTATGACATTGATTCCTGCGCTAACTAAACTGTTCGGCAAAGCTTCATGGTACCTACCTAAATGGTTAGGTTCAGTATTGCCAAATATTGATGTAGAAGGTAAAGCTTTAGAAGAAGATCAACATCAAGACGCATCTTCTGAAAAAGATCATGACAACGATAGACATGGTGAATACGCTAGCCCAGACAAACAAGATCATCGTTATCAAAATGGTAGCCATCACGATAATCACAACTATAATGATGAAGATTATAATCGTTCTGTACACTTAGGTCATCATCACGACACCCACACGCACCAACATCATTACTATGATAACCAATATGATGATATTGATTATGCGTCACTTTACACGCAAAATGGCGATTATAGTCAGCACGATAAATATAATGATCGTGCGCGTCGCGATCGAGACAAATACGATAGACAAGATGAAAATCGTTATAACAGTGATGAACAATACAACGATCGTCATCATGAGCACGATTCAAATTTCGACAAAACAACAAATCTTTATAAAGAATTAACTGATAGCAATGTCGATCAAGATGTATTATTTAAAGCACTTATGTTATACGCTCGTGAAAATAATAAAGGTGTTTACGATAGATATAACCGACCATCTCACCATCGTCACGATGACGAATATAGAGACTAATGATTACAAAGGAGGAAACACGTTATGTTAAAACGACGTAGTTCGAAAGTGATAGGACTACTAGCCACACTTGCCTTAGCCATAGTGCTAAGTGCTTGTGGTAATAGTGGTAGCGGTAGTGGTTCATCTGACGATAGTCAAACATCACTTGGTAATAAAGAAATCGAAATACCCTATATCGCGAGTGATAATTCCACACCACGTTCACTAGTGATAGCAGAAGTATTGAAAAAAGCAGGTTATGATGTAACGACTACACCTGTAACAGCAAGCGGTCCATTATATGCTGCTGTCTCAGAGAACACTGATTCATTCCATGCATCAGGTATCTTCCCTACTACTGATAAAAGTTATTACGATAAATTCAAAAGTAAGTTAACTATTTATGATGACAAACATTTAATTGATAACGCAAAAGTTGGCTTAGCAGTACCTAAATATGTACAAGACGTTGATTCAATTAGCGACTTAAAAGATAGTGATTTCGGTAAATCTGTAGATTGGACAATTCAAGGCACAGATGCACGTAATGGTGTGATGAAAGAAACGAAAGATGAACTTGATAGTGACAATCTTGATAAATATAGCTTGAAAGAAAGCTCTGACCAAGAACAATTCAAAAAAATCCAGTCAGCTTATAAACAACAAAAACCAATTGTCTTCACAGCAATGGAACCAAGTTGGTTCTCTAAAGAATTAGACGTTAAAATGTTGAAAGATCCCGACAACATTTATGGTAATAACAATCAACATATCGATTTAGTATTTAACAAAGACTTTGAAGAAGCACATCCTGCAGCATATACAATTGCAACACGTATCGCAGATGACTGGAGTAAATCTGATGAAGAAAAATTAGCTAAACAAATCTTTGTTAATAATAAAAATCCAGAACAAGTAGCTAAAGACTACGTGGACGACAATGATAATAAAGTGGATGAATGGTTAGACGGTATTGATACAAAATAACCTTTCACATGGGAGAAATTAAATAAGGGGCATGCTTGCTTGATATAGCATGATTTAAAATGGGAGTAAAATGGAAATCTCTATCACAATTGATTTCTATTTTGCTCTCATTTTTTGTATACATTAACCTTTCATAACTATAAACGTGTTGCGCACATATTTTACTTTTTATTTTTGATTCATATTCAATTGCACTATCCACATATGTAATCCCATTACATAATGGTTATTTTTGGAAATATAAAAGTCATTGTGATAAATTACTCTTATTACGTCAGGCTATCTGACAAGATTAAAGATATAGGAGCATCAGATAATGCCGTCAGCAAATCAAAAACGTATGATTAAACATATACATGAAACTGTGTTTGTACTTTTACATGATTATCATTTTGATGAAATCACTGTTCAAAAAATTTGCGATATTGCAGAGATTAACCGTAGTACGTTCTACAGATACTTTCAAGATAAATACGATTTACTCTACACCCTACCTGATTTCATTACTCAACAAATTATAGCTAAAGGTGACACGTCAGCCAATATTACAACACCAGAGTCGTTTGAAGATTTTATATACTTTATTGGCAATAATAAAAAGATTTTCAAGCATTTATTAGTATCATCGCGTCAAGCTGATGTATTTAGAAGCTTAACCAATGTGAGTCGCGATATGATGCTTAATAACTCCAAACGTCAAGATGATCCATTAGCTAAGAAGATTAGAGAAAGTAAACATCCTGAAATTGTAGCCGATTTTTATAGTAGTGGCGTAATAGAAGTACTACGCCGTTGGGTCGAAAATGACTACAATTACAATGTTGAAGAAGTGTTTGAAACATTAAACAACGTGCTTGAAACATCTCTAAATAGCCATAACAAATAAAAGCAATCTCACACAAACCAGGCGTGAGATTGCTTTTTAATTGATTACTTCCGTTTTCTATCTCCTGTTGTTTTATAAACCATGAAGATACTATTAGCAATGATTAATAGTGCTAGTATGACCATTGGCCAAACACCTATATTAACCATATTGAATACAATAAGTATTATCATCAAAATAAGATTTAGTGCATTTGAAGTCAACATTGATCTATCCACTAAAATCACCTCTTACTATGTTATAACCTAATCTATTAAATTTAATTGTTTTTTTACTTCTTCGGCAACTAATTTAGGTGACTGTGGATTTTGTCCTGTAATCAATCGACCATCAACTTGTACATATGGCGTAAATGGTAGTCGTCGGAATGAATAATGAGCACCACGTTTTTTTATTTCATTCTGTAAATGAAACGGTACTAATGTGTCACGGTTGGCTAATACTTCTTCTACGTTAGAAAAGCCTGTGATGTCTTTATCTTTAATTAAATATTCTCCACTGCTATTCTTTGCGTTGAGTAGTGCTGCAATACCATGACACACTGCTGAAACGATGCCACCTTTATTGTATATCGTTTCGATAGCGTTTTGTACGGCACTATTTTCCGGGAAATCAAACATCACACCATGCCCGCCTGTGAAGTATATAACGTCATAGTCTTCTACAAGGGCTTCAGATATTGGTTGTGCATAGCGCAATTGATTCATAAAGTCATTATCTTTATAATATGCTTTTGTTACTTTGTCTAACATAAATGGAGATAAACTAACTGGATCTATTGGTGTATTCCCACCAGTCATGTTATAAATATCAATATTTACATCCTCATTTTTGAATTGATTGTAAAAGTGGACAAGTTCTCCTAACCATAGTCCAGTTGGTTTACTATTATCACCAAAATAATCTGCACTTGTGTTCACTATCATAATATTTTTCATAAATTTAACACCTACCCTTCTTAATTATTCATTTTAATAATAATCTTACCTTTAGCACGACCACTCGTTGAATAATCTAACGCAGCCTGAGTGTCTTTAAAATCAAACACTTTATCAATAATTGGTTTGATTTTGCCTTCTTCGATTAATTGACTAATTTCTTTTAATTGAGTGCCACTTGGATGCATAAATAAAAAGTCATAATTGACGTTAAACTGTTGGGCACGTCGTCTTAATCTATAAGAAGCAACGCGTAATAACGCTTCTTTACCAATATTTAGATTTAAATCTCTAGCATTTTTATCTGTTGGAACACCAGACACTGATGCAATTGTGCCACCTGGTTTCAAGATTTCGAATGACTTTTCTAAGTTATCTCCACCTAATGTATCGAAGACACCATCATAATCATTAAGTTCTTGCGCGAAGTCTTGTTCTTTATAATTAATAAATTGATCTGCACCGAGTGACTCAATAAGTGCTTTACCACGATGACTTCCTGTAGTAGCAACATATAGTCCCATAGCTTTTGCTAATTGAATCGCAAATGAGCCGACACCACCTGATCCCGCTTGAATAAATACTTTATCACCACGCTGTAATTGCATGACTTCATTAAGGGCTTGGTATGATGTTAAACCGACTAATGGAATACTGGCTGCTTCTTCAAAAGATAAGTTTTTAGGCATCGGTGCTATTTCTGACGCATCAATTGAAATATAGTCTGCAAAAGTACCAATTTTAGTTTTACGTGGCCGACCATAGACTTTATCACCGACCTGATACGCTGTAACATTAGCACCCACTTCTGTGATAATACCTGAGAAATCGTTTCCTAGAATTAATGGAAATTCATATTTCAACAGTATTTTAAGTCCGCCATCTCTAATTTTAAAATCAATTGGATTAACGCTTGCCGCTTTAATTTGAACGCGAACCTCGTTAGGATTCATGTTTGGTAAGGGCATACGTGTTTCTTGTACTGGGTAATCACCATATTGATGTACAACCATTGCGCGCATATCCGTTTTCATAGGCACTTCTCCTTTATCTCTATTTGAATTGTTATTCATTATAGTACGGTTGATAGTTGTTTACTATTAATATGATTAAACAAAAAAGAGTGGAATAGAATTCATTCAGAATTCATTATTCCACTCTGTCTTGCATAGCTTGTAAACTCTTTTTTGAGATTTTATATGTTAGATTCCTTCCCGCAAGGATACCTAAAATTTAGAAAAGATTGATATAAGCGACTTGATAGTTCAGGCAGCTGATAACTTTGCAAAGCAGATTAATAATAGACGCGTTCGTTATCTTACTTCGTGTTTTCTACGTGGCAGGCATAAAGCAATTATGATAGCTATAATGCCAATGGCGGCAATGATATTAAACTGGATTGTAAAGCTTGAAATCGCATTTAACACAATACTTAATACTGGCGCAATCGCAGTACCTAAAAATAAAATAAATGTATTAACTGATAAAAAGAAGCCTTGGTTACCATTCACGGTTAACCCTACTTTAGAAATCGTTGATGGGATTGCGAAGGCAATGCCACTTACAAATAGCACACTCCAAAATATGAGTAATACGATATTCGTTGTCATAGACATTAAGATAAGCGAACCTGTGCTCACAATGAGTGCACCTAAGATAAGATTTTTAACGCCAATGCGGTCGCTAATACGCCCCGCTACAAGTGACAGTAGCATACCTATAATACCAAACAATTTAGCGTTAATCGCAGTCGTTTCATTTCCACCAATCGTATCGGACGTGACGTAATTATTAAACACTGTATACATACTAATAAACATCGTTAATAGTGTTAGCGACACACCATAACATAGTAGCACTGCTTTATTTGTCTTAAAATCACTAAAATTATTAAAGAATTTAAGTAACTGAATGTTTGGATTTTTCACTGGGCTTTCAGGAATTTGTTTAAGAATAACGAAAGCTAGGATAATATAAAGCACCGTTAATGTGAAATAAACCATGTGCCAATTAGAAAAGCCAACGATAATTTCACTTAAGTTTTGACCAATAATCCCGGATAGCATAAAACTTGTACTTATAAAGCTGATCGCAGTCATACGTTTAACCGGCGCGTAGGTTTCTGTGACATATGTGATAGATATGGGTGAAAAGGTAGCGGCAAATATGCCTTGTATGGCTCTTAAAATAACAAGTATCGTGAAAGAATGTACAAATCCTATAACTAAGCAAATAAGCACTAACCCACTAATACCAAATAATATAGTACGAATACGTCCATATTTTTCTGAAATAGTACCATAAAACAAACAACTCACTGAATATGTAATGGAAAATGCAACACCATTTAACGTTGCAATGGATTGTGGAATTTTAAAGTCTTTCGCAAATTCTGCTGTTAATGGGATAGCAGTATATAAACTACTCATAACGATAATTCCAGCAATAAAAAATATGGTTGTTATTTTGTTATAATTCATTGGTTTTTGGATAGACATTTTGCTTCTCCCTTCTTCAATGTTTTCTACAACATTTCTATTATGACACTTTCGACTACTTTTCAAAAGACCACTTAAAATTGACGAAATACTTTTAAAGTTCATGCATTTAATAAATTTATACATCACCCTTTTCAAAAAAATCTCTAATTCGAAACATTTCTATTGACTATTCCTAAAATAAGGGCTACAATTCTAGTATAAATTTTATACCAATGGAGGTGACGTGTTGAAAATAGAATTAGGTTTGACTTCATTTGCAGACAATGGTGATATGGTGATGCCTGATGGTACACAACCCGCCGTGTCAAATGCGCAAAGAATTCGCGATATTGTAGAAGAAATTGAATTAGCAGATCAATTAGGTTTAGATATATATGGATTAGGCGAACATCATCGTCCTGATTATGCTGTATCAGATCCAGTCACTGTGCTTGCTGCTGCAGCATCGCGTACGAAGCATATTAAATTATCTTCAGCAGTAACTGTGTTATCATCAGATGACCCAGTACGTATGTATCAACGCTATGCGACGTTAGATGCTGTATCTAATGGGCGTGCTGAAATTATGATTGGTCGAGGGTCATTCATCGAATCTTTTCCATTATTCGGTTATAATTTAAATGACTACGAAGATTTATTTAATGAGAAATTGCAACTGTTATTACAGATTAACGAACATGAAGTCGTAAGTTGGGAAGGTAAGTTACGTCCAAGTTTCGACCCAACAGGTATATATCCTCGTGTCGAGCATGGTAAATTACCTATTTCCATCGCAACTGGTGGCACACCTGAATCCTCATTAAGAGCAGGTGCCTTTGGATTGCCGATTACGTATGCGATTATTGGTGGTAATCCTAGACGATTTACACGTAATATTGAGATTTATAAATCCGTTGCAGAATCATACGGTCATAATCCAGATGAATTATCTGTATCGGTGCACTCATGGGGCTACATCGCTGAAACTGATGAAGAAGCTAAGAAAGAATTCTTCCCTTCTTTGAAAGCACATCATGACATTTTAGGTCGCGAACGTGGTTGGCCTAGCTTTGATGAGAATATGTTAGAACGAGAAATTGGAAGTCATGGCGCAATCTACCTGGGTAGTCCTGAAACGGTTGCCCAAAAGATTATTGATACTGTGGAAACCTTAGGTCTTAACCGTTTCATGATTCATACACCTGTAGGCTCAATGCCTCATGCGAATGTAATGAAATCAATCCGTCTATTTGGCGAACGCGTTAAACCTATTGTTGATAAATACTTTGAAAACAAATAAAAAGGAGATTTTTAAATTATGATTTTACGTTATGCTGCAAACTTAAAACTTGCTAAAGAATTATACACTGCTTCAAAACCTAAATTAAAAGGTGACCAAGAAATGAAAGACACATTCCAAAATGTATTTGGTTTACCAGAAAGTTCAGTTAAATTAGCTGGTACTGTAGAAGCTGCTGCTGCTGCTTTTTATGCTGCAAGTTTCTTAAACAAAAACTTATCACGTTTAGGTTCAATCGCTACTTTCGGTGTATTAGGCGTTGCTGCTTACAAACACTTTGAAGCTGGCCATGGTAAAGAAGGCGCTCAACACGCTTTAGACTTATTAGGCTTAGCTGCTTTAAGTTTCGCTGATACTTTCGATTGCGATAACAAATAATACAATTTAACTATAATATGAAAGTAGGACGTGTGATTAATGCTATCACACGTCCTACTTTCTTTATTGATCACTTTTCAAAAATTCTGGGAAAGTTTGTGGTTTATCATGAACAAGTTGTTCAAAGTCATCTGAATGTTGGTCGAGTAAACCTCTTGCGCCCGCATCGTACATTGACGCTAGCAATGCGCCAAATCCTTTCGGTTCATCGTACATTTCTGCAAATGTGTCAAAAGAAACAGGATCGTACTCAATCTTAGTACCTGATGCTTCAGAAAGTATTGCTGCTAACTCTGTCATAGAATAGCTATAACCTGATAGTAAATATCTCTGTCCAAACTTATCCGGTTGTTGTAATAACGCGACAATTCCTCTGGCAATATCGTCCCTTGAAATATAATTAATACGCCCTTCTCCTACTGGATAAATTAATTTATGCATTTTTGCAAGTTCTGGTAAATAAGGTTTCAACGGATCCATATACATCGCCATTCTGACATACGTATAATGTAAGCCACTAGAGGCTAGCAAACGTTCCGCATAGCCAAAGTATGGGCTCATATGAAATGGATTATTATGTTGATCTGCATAATAACCAATAAACATGATGTGTGAAACGTTGGCTTCTTGAGCTGCACTAACTAAATTCTCGACTTCTGGAAGTCGTTTAAATGATGGATGAATGATACTTGGAATAAATACAACTGTATCAATACCTTTAAATGCCTCAACCATACTTTCTTTATTAAAATAATCTAACTCTCGAACATTAACTTTATCTTTCCAATGCGCTGGCATTTTATCTGGATTTCGTATACCAATATTGAAATCAGATAACTGTTCTTTAATAGCATGTTCCGTTATATGTGAACCAAGATGGCCTGTTGCCCCAGTGAGTAAAATAGTCATATTTATCGCTTCTTTCTCTTTATATTTAAATAATTCTTATTTTATTATACTTCCTATAGTTATGATATTGCCTAAATAAGCTTTGTTATGCATAATCTTTTCCGAAAAATATTGCAGGACGTTATAGAATTTAATATTTTGAGAAAACTTGATCGCAGTTAAAGATATTTTTGCAACATCTCACGACTAATATGACAATATGAGATATCCTCTGGATGTTTTTCGAGTCGGTCCTGATGTTCATCCGCACTTGGAACATAGTTATTTAAGGGTAATACCTCTACAGCAATACGCGCCTTATCGGGTCGACTAGAAATGAAGCTTCGTGCTTCTTCAAGGTGTTCCGCCTTCTCACTATATATCCCTGTACGATATTTTGGCCCTTCATCTACACCTTGTTTATTAATACTATACGGATCTATAATTTCGAAAAGGTAATTCATTAAATCAGTAATTGTTAATACCATAGGGTCAAACGTCGTTTTAACACATTCTGCATAACCATCATATGTATCACTCCGTTGCGGAGAGGTCCCATTTGCACGTCCCGCTTCGGTCGTTAAGACCCCCGGCAATGTTTTAATAAATGCTTGGACACCCCACAAACATCCACCTGCAATATAAACTGTTTCCATCTCTAGCACCTCGTTTCTAATCTTAATTATAAAAAAATAGAAGGCACTTTGTTATCGTTTCCTTCTATTCCATCAAATTATTTTCTAACTAACGCAATGATTCCTGCAACAATAATTAAAATGCCTGATAAATAACCAAAAAATCCTAATAAATATATATGAATAATTGCAGCAATAATGAGTATAATTCCAATTAGAATACGTCTTTTATTTATTAAACAACTCAGAGCTAAAGTAATAGCACATAAAATAATAGAACTAGTGGCTACAACAGTCATTAATCCTGTTAATTCAGAACCATACCTTCTATCATAGTCTGTAAGTATTAGCGCTATTAATCCTCCAATAATACCAAATATACTTCCTGTTATTCCTAAAATCATTTCTACAATCTGATTCGTTGGTTTAGGTTTATTCATGTCTATATACGCCATTGTTGTCTCCTTCATTATGCTGCATCATCTTCAGAAGTTGCATCTTCTGAATGACTGTCTACTGGTGGCTCATCAGAACCAGGTCCACTTGAATTGTCATCAGACTCTGATGCTTCATTGGCAGCTTCTTCAGCTTGTTGCTGTTCATATTCTTCTTGTGCCAATTGATCTTCATATGCTTGCATTGCTTTTTCATATTCCTTTTGTGCTTTTGCATTTTCTTTTTCATATAATGCTTCTACACGTGCCTCTAATTGATCATATTCAATTTCTAATACATCTTTAGAGACATGGTTCATCTTTTCCCCGTCAGTAAGTGAATTATATTCATCTACCAAGGCATTATACATATATGCTGGATACGTCACACCAACATCAGCTTGATCTGTATCTTTAGTTTTATTATTAGTGGTTGATTCTGACTCATCTTCAACATCAGTAGTTGAGTCAGCCGAAGTATCTTTGGTGCCATTTGAATTTTTAATTTCTGATTTATTGATAATCCACTGGCCTCTTATTTTATTGAAGTTAGGTACTGTATCTAACTCTAACGTGTATTGATCACTATCGGGTACATCATAGGTAATGTATCCTGAAGCCGTATTATTATGATTCAATTGATGACTGAACCCTTCATGCATGTCTTCGCTTCCATACCATTCTTCATAATTCTCATTATTCACTTTCATACTAAAATCTGTATTATCCATTAAAACTTGATCATCATTATTATTTCTAAATTTTATGTATACTCTCAAGGCTTTGCCATTTTCAGGCGCATTGTAGTCAGTGTAATGATCAATAAATTCCGCTTTAACAACTTTGATATCTACACCATCAGCATCCACAACTTGTCCTATTTTAAATTTCTTCATTTTGTCCGTAGCTTTTGCCTTGCTATTTGATTCTTCACCCTCAGCCTCATCCTTGTTGTCGCTGAAAGAACATCCTCCTAAAAAAATTAAAAATATAATACTTATAAAAAATAATCTTTTCATATTAGCCTCCTCATCTTTTTTGTAAATTAAAAGAATACTATTTACATATATTATTTTATATTTTAAAACTTAAAAAGCAATATATTTTTTATATTTAATTTAATTAATTTAGTCGATTAGTGCGTTACAAAATTTTGCAAACCAAAATAGATGTTTATTCATAACTTTTTCAGAATTACTTTTTAGACTGATATTACAAATTGGATAAAAGGAGTGCAGACAAATGACTAATATCATAGCTTCAATATTATTACTCATCTCAATGGGGAGTTTAGCAGTAGCATTTCTTACAGGAATTTATCAAATACTTTCATGGTTAAGAGACAAAGATTATTCCCCTAATTTTAAATTGCCTATATTATTCTTTTTATTATACGTGCTATTCTATATACCAACATTTATACTAATCACTTAAACATAAAGGTGGATTATATGAAATGATTCGTTAAACTCCCTCCTCAATTACTAAAATTAAGTGTCTGGATATGATTACTAGAGAAATAGGAAGGGAGTGGGACAGAATTCTTTTGAATTCGTTGTCCCACTCCCCGCTTGCTTTTCAACAAGTATGAAACTTTAAAGTTCTCTCTTAAAATTATTGTATCGCATCATTAACTATCGTTTTAAATGCACGTTGATCAATGCTATTGTTCTTCTCTTGTTGCGCAACAATACGTTGTTTGAATTGTTTTTTATCTTGTGCGACTTCGTTCAATATTTCAATTAACTGTTGTGGCTCACTTTGCTGAGTGATATTCTTTTCTGAAATAAATGCACGGCGATGTGCGGTTTCATCATAAGCTATAATCAATTGATTATTAAGCATTGCACGCTCAATGGCATTTACAATTTCGCCACCCTTATTGATATCTAAATAAACATCGCAAGTTGCGAATAAGTGATGAACCTTTTCTTGAGTAATGGTTGGATAGAGTTTAACGTTATCATATTTGCCTAAGTCCATTAACTTAGCGGACATTTCAGTAATCGCACCTATATGAAATTGATAATCTTTACATTGCTGTATGATCTTTTCCAAATTTGGAATATCATCAGAATTTGTTAAATTGAGTATTTGTTTCGTATATTGATTGGATTTCTGATAATCATACACATAACCCGCTTGACGAATCAATGGACGATAATGTGATGCAATATTGGATGTAATATTTTCAAACTCTACACGATCTGGGATAATTACACTTGCATGAAAGCGCCCATTATCTAGCAATAACTTCATATTTCCCGGGACATCTCCATAACTCTGTTCCTGCCAAAACAACACTGCATTTGCAATATGATTCGATTGGTATAATACAAAGAAAGGTGTCGCTAATGAATTAATAAAGACGTCTGATGTATCAACATCTAATTGTTCTAAGAAGAAGCTGATAAAGTCCTGCTTCGTCGCAAAGAAATGCGACTGACCTTGCCAATCTAAGACAATATCATTAGTGATAAAGTTCTCGTATAATACCTCATTGCCTTGTCGATCCACATACGTTTTCAAGATTGCCGTTTTATTTAAATCATATATCGTTTCCGCATATTTAAAGCCATCTTTATTGTAAAAATCAACCGACCGCAGTTGGCCATTTGTATCAAACCATTCTACAAAGTTTACGATTCTATTTTTAAAGTGTTCACGATAAAAGATACGACCTCGAACATGACCGTTATCTATAATTTCAGCTTGATCATGATTACCTTTAATTTCCCATAATGGTGGTACTTGAACTTCATTGAAAAAGGCTGCTTTATCACTATTCTTATGTTCGTAATTTGCAAAAAATTGATAAGGTGATAAAAAGCCGTCAGGTAAAAAACCATCATCGTCCATCACAATAGTTTGATGCTGAAAGCCTGCAAGTTGAAGTGATTGTTGAAGTTTTTGTGATGCTTCATCATATTTTTCAAATAAATTAATCATATAGCACCTCATCGATTAGATTTTGCCATTTTTGCGTAATATACTCGGTTTTAAATGGTTCTGCTATAGTATACGACGTGTCATGTGGTTGCTTAGGTCCATCATTAAAATACTGCACGATTTTCTCAGCCATATGATCAGTAATAACCTCGATATCTTGGTTATCCCTATCGATAGGAATGAGGTAGCCATTTTCACCATGCTTAATAAAGGTTGGATTGCCATAATTCACATCAAAACCTATCATTCCAAGTCCTGAACCTACCGCTTCCATTAGCGTTAAGCCAAAGCCTTCACTTGTTGATGCTGACATAAACAAATCATAGTTGGCATAGATATCATCTAATTTCACATGCCCTTTTAGCTGAATATAATCTTGCGCTTGATGTTCCGTAATAATGTCTTCAATCTTCGTTCTTTCGTTCCCATGACCATATATATCAAATGTTAACTGTGGTACCTCTTTTTTAGCTTTAATGACCGCTAGCGCTATCCAATCTACATGCTTTTCACTCGCTAATCTTGAAGCTGTAAGCATTGAATATGGCTTTCTCTCCGTCTTTGGATAACTCAATTGATGTAAGCTACCAACAGGTATGGTACGAACACGAGGTTGATGTGCGGTATAGGTTTCGAATTGTTCTGTTAGAATCCGGTTTTGTAGGTCTGTTGCTGTAATGTAAAAATCAATATAAGGTGCTTGCGTAAAGACATATTCATAATAATTATTCCACAAAATATAACGGTCATCTGTAGCATTGTCACTATAATGTTCTGCATGCACAACGATGCCGACTTTACTTTGTCCTTTATGTTCCAAAATCGCTTGCCCCACTTCAGTTGAACGATCGATAATGACAACATCATTCGCGTTTAAGTTTAATTTCTCCATGAAATAAGCTACAAACGCTTGTTTACTGTATAAACGTGCATCATCAAATACATACACACTGGATTCTCCGTCAATATGTTCCTTATAAGCAATAGAACCATCTTCATTATAAAACTGTCTCTTATATAACTTGGCACGATTTTCATATGGTGCATAATACTCTGAGAATGTACGTACATAGCTATAGTAATCCTTTCGCACTAACATACCGTTAATGACAAATTCTGCACGATCGACAATTGTGTCATTTTCATTTTTTAAATAACAACTCACATATGAATTATCATTTCCAATGTATAAACGAATCGTTTTACCCGTGATGGTTTGGGCAGTGACAGGATTACCTAAATCGTTAATCAAATCATCAATAGTATACGTTGTTGGTGCAATGGGAATATCACTAAAATATTGATACAACCATATCACTTCATCATCTTTAAACCCGATATTGGCTGTTAACGTTTGAATATTTTCTGCGGAAATAAAGTCCAGAAAAATAAATTTAGCTGGTTGATTGACCGCTCTTAATAATTTAGCACGATAAGCTTGGGCATATTCTACACCACTGCTCGCCCATCCAATGCCAAAATTGATATTATATATTGTCACTTATGAACACCACATTTTAAGGGAAATGTACTACTAAATCTTGCGCTTTATCAAACGTTAAAATACTTAAGCATAAATTACGAATGATTCCTCGTTTAATATTAATCAGCATCATGTCATAGGTTTCTAGCGCTACTTTATGATACTCGAAAATCGCATTACGTTGACCATTTTGTCGGTTATTGACACTCGCTTTAAGTTGTTGCAATTGATCAACTTGACTGATCCATTCAGCATCGATTGCTTTTAATATCGCTTTTTGTTGAAAACGTAATTTAAAATAATCATTATCTGCAATTTCCATATTATATTTTAGTTGCTTGTTGAATTGTTGTATTAAATAATCGATGGTTTGGTCACGGGTTTGTATATGTTGGCTAATTGATGTGTCATGGAAACTAAAACTCAATTGCTCATATATATAACGCACAATGTCATCTTCTGTATAGATTCCCCTTGTTCTCAAATCATAGTCAAAGACATCACGCGCTAATGTATCATAGTCAAATGCACTAAAGTCAGATGTTTCAAGGATACGATTGCGTTCTTCATACACACGATCACGTTGAATACCAATACTTTTTTCAAATTCATTCGCCATCTCACGTGCCATCATTGCAGTTTCTTCAGATACACGCTGTGCTTTCGAAACAATGCCCCTCACTTTATTTCTGAAAAAGGGACTATTTTGTAATTTCACTGAATCAATATTTCTTAGTTTCTCATTTTCAGCTAACTTCGACTTACTCCATCGTTTAACAATATAGTCATCTAATGACACATATATCTGTGAAACGCCTGGATCACCTTGGCGACCTGAGCGTCCACGTAATTGTCTATCAACTCTACTATTCTCCATATGTTCATTGATAATCACAGCTAAACCGCCGAGTTCATGTACGCCGTCACCAAGTTTAATATCTGTACCTCGTCCTGCCATACTCGTTGATACTGTAACAGCACCAAGTTGTCCTGCCTCAGCAATCATTTGTGCCTCTTTGGCAACATTTTGTGCAATCAATAGATTATTAGGAATATTTTGTTTAAACAATTGTGCTGAGAAATATTCAGCCGCTTCTGCAGTTCTTGTAATTAAGAGTACCGGCTGTTTAGTAGCATGAATATTGACTACATTTTCAAGTATCGCCTTATTCTTATCTTCGGATTTCGCATAGACACGATCTTCTTTATCATTACGTATAATCGGATTGTTAGTTGGAATTTCTACCACTAATTTAGAATACAAATCGAAGAATTCCTTTTCACCTAACTTGCCCGTTCCCGTCATTCCTGAAAATTGATGAAATAACTTAAACAAATTTTGGAACGTAATTGTCGCCATGACACTTAAATCTTGTGATAAATCTACAGATTCTTTCGCTTCAATAGCTTGATGTAGACCAGATTGTAGTTTCGTACCTGGCAACATTCGTCCTGTAATACGGTCAATCAGTACAACTTCACCATTGTATATAAAGTAATCCAAATTATCTTTAAATAGATATTTTGCACGTAATGATAAATTGATGATACGTACTAAATCAAAATGTTGTGGTAGATAGATATTATTCACTTTAAAATAATGATTCGCTACATCAATACCTTCATCTGTAAGCCATACTTCTTTTTTGTTTAATTTTACTTTGAAGTGCTTATCCTCGACTAACGTTTCTACAAACATTTTTACAATGTGAAATAAATTTGATTGGACACGTGGCGCACCAGAAATGACTAGCGGTGTTTGTGCAGCATCCAATATAATAGAATCTACTTCATCAATAATCGCAAAGTTTAATTCAGGTAAATATTTAGCGTTAATATGATCTGCTAGATTATCAAATAAATAATCAAATCCTAAACGGCCATTCGTAGTATAAATAATGTCATGATGATATAATGCTTGCTTTTCATTATCGGCATAGTCATAGTCGGGACTATCAACAAATCCAAGCGACGCTGTTAAACCTAACCATTCATACAACGGTCTCATTTCTTGAAAGTCACGATTAGCTAAATAATCATTTGTGGTAATTAGAAACGCACTTTTACCAGTGAGCGCGTTTAAATAGAGTGGCATAGTTGCTGTTAATGTCTTACCTTCTCCAGTTTGCATTTCTGCAATGTTGCCTTGATGCATAACAATCGCACCCATCACTTGAACATCTTTCGGATACATGCCTAATACACGTTTTGATGCTTCACGAATCGTTGCGTACGCTTCAGGTAACAATTTATTTAAAGTCGTTTCATTATTAGCCAAACGTTGTTTAAACTCAGCCGTCTTAGCTTGTAATGCTTCATCTGAAGATTGACGCATTTGTTCACTTAATCGATTGACTGCTGTCAATTGCTTCTGTAACCGTTGCAAACGCATTGAATTAATCACGTTACTTACACGACTAGCCATTTTGACCACCTCTCATATCGCTTCTTACGCCAAATATGACCCGATTTAATACGTCTAAATTCACTTCACTATCTACATTCTCATGCGCTACAGTATCCGCCTTACCTATTTCTTGAATTTTAATATTTTTGAAAAAGAGATGCGACAAACCAGCATTAATTAATTCAATTTTATAAGCATAAGCTTCATCAGGAAATTGAAATGTAGTATCGCTATGTTTAATAATTAAGTACGAATGTTCAGTATCATTTTTACGATAAAATGTCATCTTAATATAGGCACTTCCTTGAGGCTGCGCATCAAAGTTCAACAATACATTATAGTGATACCCCTTTTTCAAAATAGGAAGTGATGGCACAGTCTTATGTTCACTAAATGTGGTTAACATACGCCAATCATGTATCACAGTTCCTGACGGCATTAATGGATTATTAAAATCCGTCCCCTTATCTTGAAAGCGCAGTTTCGTACCATACATAAACGTTCCCGTATTAATATGACGCCACAATAATGTGTAACTATTTAATACTGACATTGCTATCTCTCCCGAATTGATCTTTTAGAATAATGTTATAAAAATTGACAAACCAGCTAGTAATGGTAGGTGAATCATCATTATGTCGTCCTGGTACACCACGGCTCATCATATGTGCACCTTGTTTCTCCAATACTTGTGATACATTTTGGAAGGCTTTGGCATCGTAATCATCATTGTGCATGTATGCAATAGCAAAGATTGTATGCGATAAATGACTCGCTTTTAATTTTTCCCAAAATCGTGTATCCAAGCGTTGAATGTTTGGCATTGCGTTATCTCTTTCATTCGCTAGTAAAACATCATTCGCTGTTCCAAATTCATTAGGCCGTAACAATTTCATATTATCTGCTATCGTTCCAATATTTAATAATGGTTTCCCTACTACAACTGCAGCTGGTTCTAATTGAGCTGCATAGTACAGCGCACCAAATGAGCCCATCGATAATCCTGATAGTATGAGCTCATCATGTTTAAAGCCTAGAAAGTCTAAAGCATGGCGTATTACGTCGATGATCCCTTGTTCAAATGTTTCGGATCCAAGGTAAAATGAACCACCTTCAAGTCGAGGATCTCCAATTAAAATAAATGGCGCATCCATCTTATTCATCATAAAATAACCTTCAAATCCTTCAGCAGGTCGATAACCACTAAAATACACATTGAGCGGTGGTTTCATATCACCTGGATTGAAATAATGAATAAACTCATCTCGCTTCTCATCAGCAAAACGCTGTCCACCCATAATAAATTGTCCCATTTCTAATCGTGACCAACGTTTATGAATCGCACCAATACGTAACTTACCCTTACCTTTCGCTTTAAGCGATACACTTATATTGGCTTGTTCTGACCACATTGGCATTTGAATAGGTTGCGTTAAATCGTGCTGTAGATAACGCAAGGTCACATCTGGAAAGTTTGCGGACCATATTGGCGTCAGTTTAAAGGTATATTCAATTTCGACGTCCCCTTCAATCACATACTCCGGCCAAATTTCATTAACGATGTTCTTATCATTAACTAAATTTTGCGTCCACGTAACTAAAGGTTTAAAAGCGTCACCAAAGTCACCTTCTAGAACGAGATATTTATTTCCTTCATATTCATACGTTCCTTGAAAATTTGGATTAACCATCGTTTTAATTGGTGATATCCTATCACCATATTGCCCAGGAAATGTCACAGCTAACAATTTATGATGTAGCTCTTCCTCAGTTTGATAATTAAGTTTCTTTACAAATTTGTGTTGGATCAATGGCTCATCATCATATTTTGGAGACCACATTTGTGCATCAATGACCGTATTATGAGGTGTTGTGACGATTTGCAATAACGCCAATAATTCGGATGAGTATGCACTTTGCACAAATACTAAATCAAAGTTACCAAACGTTTCTATAATACTTTTAACGGCCTCAATATAACCACTATCGAATGTGAATAATGCATCATCTAGATAATCCCATTCAACACCTTTTTTATTATCAAATAATGGTTCTAAATCTTGCCCACCCACTTGTAAAATTCTAAATTTACGTGCCATGCATTTCACCTTCAATCAAACGATGTAATCGTTGAATAATCTTTTCTGAACTAAATTCATTACTCAACTTTATAGAATGCGCAAATGAATAGTTCCAATTCTTTAAATTGACTAAGAAATAATCTAAAGCTGTACTCAATTGTTGAATCTCTTCAATGACTAAACCATTTAACTTATGATCAACATAATCCGTTTCTCGCATATTTATTTGAGGTACACCCGCACTAATGCTTGAAATTTGTAAATATAAATCCGGTTCTCGATTTAAATCTACAATCACTCTCAATTGTGACATTTCTTTGATTAAATCTTCTTCGAAAGGCACATAAATCAACTTAACCTTCTCCACTTCGTCTTCAACTAACTCCGTTTGTAATATATCTTGAACCTCTGGCGAGAATGACTCAGTCTCTGTATTTAATACTTTATTTAATTGGTGAATCTCATCTTTGAACCATTGTGGTATATCACTTTCAACTGAACGCGTTAATACATGTAGCATTGTTTGCTCATGTTGATTAATATATTGACTCAGTTGATCCATAACTGAGCGTAAGTCGTTATCCTTAAGTTCACCTAACCAAACACCAATATTTGTTTCATATAATTGGCTACTCATATTAGGTAATATTTGTGCATCAAAGGGTGTCACACGCATTGTTTCAAAAGGTAAATAGTTAGGATTTTGAGCTATAAATTGGTCTAACAATATCGTATTCTCTTGCGTATCCACGATACAGTGATTCGCTTTACCAATCGTCTCTAATAATGCAACATTGATCGTTTTATTTCTCTGCTTAAATATCGAGAAACACATATTCTCTGGTTTAAATGTATCTATCATTAAATGATTATGTCGTTCATCTGCAGCAATAATTATTTTATCGTCATCTGCTAACGTCGACATATGATATTGCTGTAATTTTTCATGGATAAGTTCATCCATATTTTTATACGCTTTCTTTTGAAAATGATCATCAAATTCTGATTGAATCTCTATCCTCTGCGTCGTAAAATTTTGAACCATCATACATTGACCGTCTACATTTAAATAATATCTATTCACAGGTGCTTGCGCCTCATTGTATGTCTCAATAGCTGACACAAACCCTCTGTCATCAAATATAAATTTACGACTAAGCCTATTCTGTTCATATGCTTCGATATAGAGTAAATAGCCTTCTTGACTAAAAATAATTTTGGAAAATTGATTATCACCCGTAATAGCTATCACTTGATAAGGTGTATAGATAAATTCCGTATCCTCAGGCCAAGATAACGTTCTAAAATCAATCGCTATAGGTGTGAGAGACGTCGCCCCTTGTATGTCATCAAACAGAGACCAGTAATTTATTTCATAAAGTTCATGACGATGTAAAAACAGACGCAACATAGGATTATAATTTAAGATGATTGTATTAAATGCTTCATCATTTTTATGGTGCATTGACATTAAACTTACCATGTCATCAAATTCTGTCGTTTTTCTTTTTATGAAAAAAGGCGCAACAGCGCTATCCCACCAATTGTTCGAATCATACCATGCAGGTATAAACTGTTTCATAATTATCTCCTACCAATATTTATTCAAGATTTGCTTGTATCGATCAAAGTATAAATAGGTGCGAATCGTCTCACCAATATTAATACTGATATAAACTAAAATAATTAATTGCATTGAAAAGTAAATTTCTGTGGATAGATTAGGCACTAACAATGTTGAATATAATGGCACTGCTAAAATCAGAGCAACTAATATGGCGCCAGTCCAACATACCTTTCTTGCTTTACTATTTAAATATTGTTCTGTTTCACGACCCGGACGTATAGCATCAAAATAATTTCCATTCTTTAGAAATTCATTCGCTTTTTTCTTAGTGTTAATTAAGAAACGTGACAGCAAGTAACTTAGTATGATTTGTAACACAATATAAAATGTAATGCCTATTGGACTAGCAAAACTTAAAAATTCTAAACTTGCATTAGTACCAAATAATGATGCTATTAAATGAATCAAGTTATTAAGCAATACATAAACTGATAAACTGATCATAATTGAAATACTCCCAGCCGGATTCAATTTCCATGATAAATATGTTGGTGTCTTCTGCGTCGTGTTATTCATCAAGTCTTTATAAGGAAGTCGATATTCCGATAACTCAATAAATAATAAAACGAGTAATGCGACGATTAATGTCACAATGACTAATATGAGTAATACGACACTTACGTTAAGTTTAAAAAAATGTTGATTGTTAAATAAAGACTTAATCAAACTCGTTAATACAATAGGCATAGGTCCACAGATACCATATGTGATGTTTTGATCAGCTAACCAAACCAATAACATTGTCCCTGTAACAAGAACTAGCATAAGTAACATGACATTTGAATCTTTAATAAAGTTATTATGAATATACGTATTGATTACAAAATAACTTTGAAATATCGCAAACACTATCGTTATAATTCTTTCCTTGTAATGCTTTTCAGAACGTGTTTGTTTCGTAGCTTGATCCAAATTTCGATAATTCAATAGCATAATGATAACTAGCGACGTTAACCAAGGACCAAGACCTAATGAGAACACATTTAACGTATGAAGATCTCCACCCACATTCGAAACCGCTAATTTAAAAAATGTGTCTTTATTATCATATACATCGTTTGAACCTACGATTGAAATATGACTCCCGAAAATGTAGACAACCAATATAAAACAGGTAAATACAATCCTCTTATATAAAACCTTATATTCACGATTTTTTATCATAATTCCACCTAAAATTTTAAAAATAAAGTTTTTTACATTATATCAAAGAGGCTAAAGATATTAATTAGTTTGGTTTATACATACATTATTCCAACCAATAATTATACTTTAGCCTCTTTTTTTAAGGATAGACAATCACCTTATTGACAAGTGATTATTTTATAAATCTATCTCCCTAATGAAATAGTTTATTGTTCTGATCCTTTATTCTTTTTATCTTTCTTATTTTTACGAGAATTTCTAACTAATCCTAACCCCGCTAACATTGCTGCAACTGATGATAATAATCCAGTCGAATTAGATTCTTTACCACCTGTTTCTGGCAAGTCGTCTTTAGCATCATGTTGCTGTGCGTTGCTATGCATTTGTGAGTCATTGTTATTTTGTGATTCCGAAGTGCTCATCGACGTACGGCTTGTTTCACTTTCTGATGTTGATGTTGAATGACTTAGTGATGTGCTTGAATTTGTCGATGTGCTCGTGCTTGCTGACGTTGTTCCACTAGTTGATGCACTTGTACTTGTTGATGTGCTTGAACTTCCTGATGTTGAATCACTTGCTGATGTACTTGGACTTATCGATGTGCTCGTGCTTGAACTTCCTGATGTTGAGCCACTTGATGACGTACTTGGACTTATTGACGTGCTCGTACTTGCTGATGTTGAGCCACTTGATGACGTACTTGGACTTATCGATGTGCTCGTACTTGCTGATGTTGAGGCACTTGATGATGCACTTGTACTTGTTGACGTGCTCGTGCTTGCTGATGTTGAGGCACTTGATGACGTACTTGGACTTGTTGATGCGCTCGTACTTGCTGATGTTGAGGCACTTGCTGATGCACTTGTACTTGTTGACGTGCTCGTGCTTGCTGATGTTGAGCCACTTGATGATGCACTTATACTTGTTGATGCGCTCATACTTGTCGAAATACTTAATGATGTGCTTGTTGATTCAGAAGCAATGTATGATGGCAAATCAAATTCTGGCAATGAATGGCTTTCAGGTTTACCCATACTAAATGATACCGATGTGCTTGAATTATCTGAATTACTTGCGCTTGTTGAATCACTCACGCTTGTTGATGTTGACGCACTTAATGATGTGCTCATACTTGTTGAGTCACTCACACTCGTTGATGTTGACTCACTTAATGATGTACTTGTACTTGTTGAGTCGCTCACGCTTGTTGATGTTGATGCACTATCTGATGTACTTGTGCTTATTGAATCACTCACACTTGTTGATGTTGACTCACTCAATGATGTGCTTGCGCTTGTTGAGTCACTCACGCTTGTTGATGTTGACTCACTTAACGATGTACTTGCACTTGTTGAGTCACTTACGCTTGTTGATGTTGACGCACTCAATGATGTGCTTTCACTTAATGAGTCTGAAAGACTCGCACTTTCTGATCCACTTAATGATGTGCTCATACTTGTTGAATCACCCACACTTGTTGATGTTGACTCACTCAATGATGTGCTTGCGCTTGTTGAGTCACTTACGCTTGTTGATGTTGATGCACTTAATGATGTGCTTTCACTTAATGAGTCTGAAAGACTCGTACTTTCTGATCCACTTAATGATGTGCTCATACTTGTTGAGTCACTCACACTCGTTGATGTTGACGCACTTAATGATGTGCTTGCGCTTGTTGAGTCACTCACGCTTGTTGATGCTGATGCACTATCTGATGTGCTTTCACTTAATGAGTCTGAAAGACTCACGCTTTCTGATCCACTTAATGATGTGCTCATACTTGTTGAGTCACTCACGCTTGTTGATGTTGACTCACTTAACGATGTACTTGCACTTGTTGAGTCGCTTGCACTCGTTGATGCTGATGCACTCAATGATGTACTTGCACTTGTTGAGTCACTTACACTCGTTGATGTTGATGCACTCAATGACGTACTCGCTTTTGTCGAATCACTTAATGATGTACTCGTACTTCTTGAGTCACTTTCACTTTTGGCTACACTTTCACTTCTTGATGCATTTTCGCTATTAACTTTGCTTGTACTTGTGCTTTTTGAATCACTTTCACTTTTGGCTACACTTTCACTTCTTGATTGGCTCTGACTTTTTATTACACTATTAGATAAACTGGTTGATTGACTGGTTGATGTACTCGGCTCTACATTATTAATTGTAGCGTTATCAAAGTAGTTCACATATGATGAATCTAATGCATAGCTAGCTGAAGGGGATATTTTAAATGATAAATCTCCGCTAGGATTATTTATATTCACCGTAAATTCCGCAGTAACGCCGTAGCCTTGAGACACATAATATTTACTTAACGTTGCTCCGGTCCAAGTATACCCGTCCCCTTTAGTCACAACTGTCGGAGTAGTTGTTTTAACATTTGTTATAAAATTATAGTTTGGATCAGTGTATCCTTGCTTTACTTTAGTTATTGCACTATAACCACTACCTAAAGTAATCATTGGCTGATTAGGATTAGTTACATTGGTATCTGTTGTCACTCCTGGCTTTTCAATAGTAGCAGTAGTATTCGGATTGTCATAGGTGATTGTATATCTAAAAGTTACTGTTCCATCACCATTATTCGTTACTGTTACCCTATAGTAAATCGGATAGTTTGTACCATTACTAAATTTTGAAGATCCAACTCCTGTATATGTGTTAGTTTGACTAGTCGCTGCTGTTGTTGCTGCAAGTGTATTTACTGCCAATCTACTAAACGTTCTTAACTTAGTTGGACTTGTGGATGAACTTGTTGAATTAGTAGTAAATAAGGCAGATCCTAAATCTTCGTTTTTATTGCTTTCTGTAGTGTGCGTTGAAGATGTCACACTTTTTGGGGCATTATTTGACGCTAGTGATGCTTCAGTACGCGTACTTCCTTTTGAGTTATTCTCATTTGAGTTACTTAATGATTCTTTATTGCTACTTGAAGAAATTTTATTACTTTTTTCTGATGTGCTGTTAGTAGAAGTGTCTTTTTCTAAAGAATTCGTACTGCTCTTTTTTTCTTCAGACGTACTTGTCTCTTTACTTTTATCACTATTCGATGCATTTCCAGAATTCTTTTCAATTTGTTTTTCCGAAGAAGCAGCTTCTGACTTAGGTGCTTCTTGTTCCGAAGTAGACGTTGTACTCGTGGATGAATTAGCGTTAGATGCCGCTTTATTAGAAGTCGTTTCTACTGAATTCTTATCGCTTGTACTTTCTACAGTGCTTTTACTTGTTGTTTCAGTAGACTCGGAAGTTTCTGATTTAGTAATCGCAGTTGATTGTTGATTTGCTACTGTTGCACTCGTGGATGAAATTTCTGAAGTCATAGGTGTCTCAGAAGCAGCATATGCCTGATGGTCATTAAGCATCGTAAAGGTAAAGGCACCGCCTACTAAGCCAGTTGCTCTCATGGCTTGTTTTTTTAATCGCTCATTATGATTTGTTTCTAAATTGCTAATTTCTTCTACATCTTTATTTAAGAATGGTAAACCCAACATTTTAAGTAGTTGAATTTCCTTAATACCCGCTTTAACCCATTGTTTTCCAGATTTATATAGTTTCACCCTTGCTTTTTCTTCACCAAAGGATCGTTTAAAATTTCTCTCTTTTTTCGACATAATACTCTCCTCTATTTTCCAATTACTTCCCCATCTACTAATTGACCACAATTAATTTGAATTTATGCTATTATATTACCCTTCACATGCAAATTGCAACAAAATTAGAATTCATTTATATAAGGTTTTTCTATATTATATTGTGTAAAATTCAAAAGTATGCACGATTTATTCATTATTTTTATTTTCAATATTTTTGTTTCAATCAAATTATTACTTGGTTAGTAAGTTTCTTTAAGATGAATCAGTTGTAATGCTTATTTATATATACTGGATTGAGATGATAACATTCATTTATTTGTATTTAAATTCATTTATTTAATCGGTATAACAATATTGTAAGCATGACAGATCTATCGCTTTATTATTTCTTTAGTAATTAGAGCTATTTTTAAATTAAAAATAGGAAAAAACACATTCTTCAGAACGAGTTTCTTCCTATTAAAATAGAGTTTTTGAATTTTTTAAGTTTTGGTAATTATTATATTTCAAACAATACATAGTTGATTTGAAATTACTTTTTCGATGGCGTCCTTCATACAGTTGGTCAATTCAATAACAGTGTTTGTTATTTTTTAACGAGATCGCCTAGAGATGTTATGATAGACAAAATCATTAAAAAAATGGGCATACACAAATTGATTTCTAATGTGTGAAGCCCATGAAACGTACTATTTACTGAAGTACTACAAACCATATATATCTTCATATACTACTATATTCATTCTAAGACATTTAATTATACTTCTTTAACCATGTTATACCACTTTATACCCGCGTGTTGTGACGTTGACGCTCCTTCATTAATATAGCCGTAATGTTCATAAAAAGGCACTAATGTTTCGCGACAAGTTAGTGTTACGGCATGTCTTGAATGTTGTCTAGCCAAATCCTCAAATGCTTTTAATAATTGCCCGGCAATGCCCTGTCCTTGGCTACTTTTGCTAACAACTAATCCAAGCACACTAAGATAGCCACCATATTCAGGATTGCGCTCACTCGTTTCAAATAAGTCATCAGTTATATAACGTTGCGTAATCACAGGCCCATTAATATAGCCAAGAATTTGGCCCGCATTTTCAGCTATGATGAATGTATCAGGTATTTTACCGATTCTCTCTTTTAATGCTTCTGGTGTAGCTGCTTCATCCGATGTAAAACCTTCATTTTCCAATTCAATCAGTGAAGACAAATCCGCTTCGGTTACTGCACGTAATTGCATCAAACATCCTCTCCTATTTTCAAAAGTCGTATATATCGTAGCACAATAATGTGATGAATGTGTATATGACAAAACTGTCATTCAGTTGATAGAAGATATTAAGGTTGAATTTAAATTATTGTGTTAAGTTATAAATATACATATTTATGATATTTTTAATTATTAAATAATCATCTTTATGTATGAAGAATGCTATTTACTAGGGAGTGGATGAATTGATTAAAAGACGTTTTAAATATGCTTTCGGAACAACATTAGTAACATCATCACTATTACTTATGTCACATGGCCATGCTTTTGCAGCAACAAACAACATTGACCAAGCGTTCAATCACGATAATAATGGTCAACCTATAACATCTCAAGACAGTAACAACAGTGTAGATCCTGGGTTTAACCACGATGTTGATGACAACAATGATACAGATCCTGGTTTCAACCATGATGTAACTAGTAACAATGACACTACGAACAATCAAGATAACAACAACGTAGATCCTGGGTTTAATCACGATGTTGATGACAACAATGATATTGATCCTGGGTTTAACCATGATGTAACTAGCAACAATGACACTACGAAACATCAAGCTGAAGATAACGATATGGGATTCAATGGTTATGCA
>NZ_JAESLA010000035.1:0-241 GCF_017892405.1 Staphylococcus sp. GDY8P85P
TCTGCTTGTAAGGCAGATGCTCTCCCAGCTGAGCTAATTCTCCATTACTATATGCCTGGCAACGTCCTACTCTAGCGGAACGTAAATCCAACTACCATCGGCGCTAAGGAGCTTAACTTCTGTGTTCGGCATGGGAACAGGTGTGACCTCCTTGCCATTGTCACCAGACAAGAGAATGATTATACATTCAAAACTAGATAGTAAGTAAATGATTTTGCTTCGCAAAACTTTGAAATAAATT
>NZ_JAESLA010000035.1:295-3170 GCF_017892405.1 Staphylococcus sp. GDY8P85P
CATCTTTGAGGGATCTTATAACCAAAGTTGGGAAATCTCATCTTGAGGGGGGCTTCATGCTTAGATGCTTTCAGCACTTATCCCGTCCATACATAGCTACCCAGCTATGCCGTTGGCACGACAACTGGTACACCAGAGGTATGTCCATCCCGGTCCTCTCGTACTAAGGACAGCTCCTCTCAAATTTCCTACGCCCACGACGGATAGGGACCGAACTGTCTCACGACGTTCTGAACCCAGCTCGCGTACCGCTTTAATGGGCGAACAGCCCAACCCTTGGGACCGACTACAGCCCCAGGATGCGATGAGCCGACATCGAGGTGCCAAACCTCCCCGTCGATGTGAACTCTTGGGGGAGATAAGCCTGTTATCCCCGGGGTAGCTTTTATCCGTTGAGCGATGGCCCTTCCATGCGGAACCACCGGATCACTAAGTCCGTCTTTCGACCCTGCTCGACTTGTAGGTCTCGCAGTCAAGCTCCCTTATGCCTTTACACTCTATGAATGATTTCCAACCATTCTGAGGGAACCTTTGAGCGCCTCCGTTACCTTTTAGGAGGCGACCGCCCCAGTCAAACTGCCCGCCTGACACTGTCTCCCACCACGATAAGTGGTGCGGGTTAGAAAGCCAACACAGCTAGGGTAGTATCCCACCAGCGCCTCCACGTAAGCTAGCGCTCACGTTTCAAAGGCTCCTACCTATCCTGTACAAGCTGTGCCGAATTTCAATATCAGGCTACAGTAAAGCTCCACGGGGTCTTTCCGTCCTGTCGCGGGTAACCTGCATCTTCACAGGTACTATGATTTCACCGAGTCTCTCGTTGAGACAGTGCCCAAATCGTTACGCCTTTCGTGCGGGTCGGAACTTACCCGACAAGGAATTTCGCTACCTTAGGACCGTTATAGTTACGGCCGCCGTTTACTGGGGCTTCGATTCGTAGCTTCGCAGAAGCTAACCACTCCTCTTAACCTTCCAGCACCGGGCAGGCGTCAGCCCCTATACATCACCTTACGGTTTAGCAGAGACCTGTGTTTTTGATAAACAGTCGCTTGGGCCTATTCACTGCGGCTCTTCTGGGCTTGCACCCTAAAGAGCACCCCTTCTCCCGAAGTTACGGGGTCATTTTGCCGAGTTCCTTAACGAGAGTTCGCTCGCTCACCTTAGAATTCTCATCTTGACTACCTGTGTCGGTTTGCGGTACGGGCACCTATTATCTATCTAGAGGCTTTTCTCGGCAGTGTGAAATCAACGACTCGAGGAAACAATTTCCTCTCCCCATCACAGCTCAATCTTAAGAGTGCCGGATTTGCCTAACACTCAATCTCACTGCTTAGACGTACAATCCAATCGTACGCTTCGCCTATCCTACTGCGTCCCCCCATCGATTAAAACGATGTTAGGTGGTACAGGAATATCAACCTGTTATCCATCGCCTACGCCTGTCGGCCTCAGCTTAGGACCCGACTAACCCAGAGCGGACGAGCCTTCCTCTGGAAACCTTAGTCAATCGGTGGACGGGATTCTCACCCGTCTTTCGCTACTCACACCGGCATTCTCACTTCTAAGCGCTCCACATGTCCTTGCGATCATGCTTCAACGCCCTTAGAACGCTCTCCTACCATTGTCCTACGGACAATCCACAGCTTCGGTAATATGTTTAGCCCCGGTACATTTTCGGCGCAGTGTCACTCGACTAGTGAGCTATTACGCACTCTTTAAATGATGGCTGCTTCTAAGCCAACATCCTAGTTGTCTGGGCAACGCCACATCCTTTTCCACTTAACATATATTTTGGGACCTTAGCTGGTGGTCTGGGCTGTTTCCCTTTCGAACACGGACCTTATCACCCATGTTCTGACTCCCAAGTTAAATTAATTGGCATTCGGAGTTTGTCTGAATTCGGTAACCCGAGAGGGGCCCCTCGTCCAAACAGTGCTCTACCTCCAATAATCATCACTTGAGGCTAGCCCTAAAGCTATTTCGGAGAGAACCAGCTATCTCCAAGTTCGATTGGAATTTCTCCGCTACCCACAGTTCATCCGCTCACTTTTCAACGTAAGTCGGTTCGGTCCTCCATTCAGTGTTACCTGAACTTCAACCTGACCATGGGTAGATCACCTGGTTTCGGGTCTACGACCAAATACTCAACGCCCTATTCAGACTCGCTTTCGCTACGGCTCCACATTTCCTGCTTAACCTTGCATCAGATCGTAACTCGCCGGTTCATTCTACAAAAGGCACGCCATCACCCATTAACGGGCTCTGACTACTTGTAAGCACACGGTTTCAAGTTCTCTTTCACTCCCCTTCCGGGGTACTTTTCACCTTTCCCTCACGGTACTGGTTCACTATCGGTCACTAGAGAGTATTTAGCCTTAGGAGATGGTCCTCCCAGATTCCGACGGAATTTCACGTGCTCCGTCGTACTCAGGATCCACTCAAGAGAGAATATATTTTCAACTACAGGATTATTACCTTCTTTGATTCAACTTTCCAGATGATTCGTCTAATATATTCCTTTGTAACTCCGTATAGAGTGTCCTACAACCCCAATAAGCAAGCTTATTGGTTTGGGCTCTTCCCGTTTCGCTCGCCGCTACTCAGGGAATCGATTTTTCTTTCTCTTCCTCCGGGTACTAAGATGTTTCAGTTCTCCGGGTCTGCCTTCTGACAAGCTATGAATTCACTTGTCGATAACACGACATAACTCGTGCTGGGTTCCCCCATTCGGAAATCTCTGGATCAACGCTTACTTACAGCTACCCAAAGCATATCGTCGTTAGTAACGTCCTTCGTCGGCTTCTAGTGCCAAGGCATCCACCGTGCGCCCTTAATAACTTAATCTATGTTTCCACCAAACTTTTAGTCAATCGCT
>NZ_JAESLA010000035.1:3368-5006 GCF_017892405.1 Staphylococcus sp. GDY8P85P
TATTCCTCATCTCTACGAGATGTTCCGAATATATCCTTAGAAAGGAGGTGATCCAGCCGCACCTTCCGATACGGCTACCTTGTTACGACTTCACCCCAATCATTTGTCCCACCTTCGACGGCTAGCTCCAAATGGTTACTCCACCGGCTTCGGGTGTTACAAACTCTCGTGGTGTGACGGGCGGTGTGTACAAGACCCGGGAACGTATTCACCGTAGCATGCTGATCTACGATTACTAGCGATTCCAGCTTCATGTAGTCGAGTTGCAGACTACAATCCGAACTGAGAACAACTTTATGGGATTTGCTTGACCTCGCGGTTTCGCTGCCCTTTGTATTGTCCATTGTAGCACGTGTGTAGCCCAAATCATAAGGGGCATGATGATTTGACGTCATCCCCACCTTCCTCCGGTTTGTCACCGGCAGTCAACTTAGAGTGCCCAACTTAATGATGGCAACTAAGCTTAAGGGTTGCGCTCGTTGCGGGACTTAACCCAACATCTCACGACACGAGCTGACGACAACCATGCACCACCTGTCACTTTGTCCCCCGAAGGGGAAAGCTCTATCTCTAGAGTTGTCAAAGGATGTCAAGATTTGGTAAGGTTCTTCGCGTTGCTTCGAATTAAACCACATGCTCCACCGCTTGTGCGGGTCCCCGTCAATTCCTTTGAGTTTCAACCTTGCGGTCGTACTCCCCAGGCGGAGTGCTTAATGCGTTAGCTGCAGCACTAAGGGGCGGAAACCCCCTAACACTTAGCACTCATCGTTTACGGCGTGGACTACCAGGGTATCTAATCCTGTTTGATCCCCACGCTTTCGCACATCAGCGTCAGTTACAGACCAGAAAGTCGCCTTCGCCACTGGTGTTCCTCCATATCTCTGCGCATTTCACCGCTACACATGGAATTCCACTTTCCTCTTCTGCACTCAAGTTTTCCAGTTTCCAATGACCCTCCACGGTTGAGCCGTGGGCTTTCACATCAGACTTAAAAAACCGCCTACGCGCGCTTTACGCCCAATAATTCCGGATAACGCTTGCCACCTACGTATTACCGCGGCTGCTGGCACGTAGTTAGCCGTGGCTTTCTGATTAGGTACCGTCAAGACGTGCACAGTTACTTACACGTATGTTCTTCCCTAATAACAGAGTTTTACGATCCGAAGACCTTCATCACTCACGCGGCGTTGCTCCGTCAGGCTTTCGCCCATTGCGGAAGATTCCCTACTGCTGCCTCCCGTAGGAGTCTGGACCGTGTCTCAGTTCCAGTGTGGCCGATCACCCTCTCAGGTCGGCTACGTATCGTCGCCTTGGTAAGCCGTTACCTTACCAACTAGCTAATACGGCGCGGGTCCATCTATAAGTGATAGCAAAACCATCTTTCACTATCGAACCATGCGGTTCGAAATATTATCCGGTATTAGCTCCGGTTTCCCGAAGTTATCCCAGTCTTATAGGTAGGTTACCCACGTGTTACTCACCCGTCCGCCGCTAACGTCAAAGGAGCAAGCTCCTTAACTGTTCGCTCGACTTGCATGTATTAGGCACGCCGCCAGCGTTCATCCTGAGCCAGGATCAAACTCTCCATAAAAAATTATGATGTTTGATTAGCTCATAATAAAAAATAGTTTTAGTAAC
>NZ_JAESLA010000036.1:0-2415 GCF_017892405.1 Staphylococcus sp. GDY8P85P
CATTGTATTGTTACTTAAGTGGACATTATCTAGGATATAGTTAACGATTTTAAGTTTTTTTCCGCCAATCATATCTAACATACTTATTAATTGCACTATATATGCCTTTACGAAGTTACCAGACGTTTGTTTACGGTATAACTTGTCTACCTCTATGACTTCTCCACTTTCTTCGTCTATGAGCCTCTGAGAGCCTTTATAGACTGTTCCATATCTTTCTTTCATCTTTTTCTCACTCCTTATTTTAAACTATTCTAACTATATCATAACTGTTCTAAAAAAAAAAGAACATTTGTTAAAAGAAATTAGAACAAAATGAGTGAAAAATTAGAACAAACAAATTCCTTATAAACCTTATCATCTCAACCTATATTAAGATTTTACCTAGTTGAATCTTCTTTTCTATATAAAGCGTCGGAGCATATCAGGGGGTTATCTAACGTAAATGCTACCCTTCGGCTCGCTTTCGCTCGGCATTGACGTCAGATACTGCACCCCCTGAACCCCCATGCTCCAACAGCAAAAAGGAAACTTTTTGCTGCTTTTCCGACGCTTATTCGCTTCGCTCATATTTATATAGAAAAGAAGTGAATGCGCAAAAGACATAATCGATTCACAAAAAATAGGTACACGAAAAACAAGTTAAGGGATGCAGTTTATGCATCCCTTAACTTACTTATTAAATAATTTATAGCTATTGAAAAGAGATAAGAATTGTTCAAAGCTAATATTGTTTAAATCGTCAATTCCTGCATGTTTTAAGGAATTGTTAAATTGATTTTTTGTAAATATTTTCTTGTATTCTTTGTTAACCCATTTCATAACGAAATAATTATACTTCTGTTTATCTTTGTGTGATATTCTTGATTTTTTTCTATTTAATCTGATAAGTGAGCTATTCACTTTAGGTTTAGGATGAAAATATTCTCTTGGAACCATACTTAATATAGAAATATCAACTTCTGCCATTAAAAATAATGCCAATGAGCGTTTTGTATTTAATAATCTTTTAGCAAACCCGTATTCCACGATTAAATAAATCTCATCAGCTATACTATCAAAAACAATTTTGCGTATTATATCCGTACTTATGTTATAAGGTATATTACCAAATATTTTATAGGATTGGTTTTTAGGAAATTTAAACTGCAATATATCCTTGTTTAAAACTTGGAAATTATCGTGATCAACAAGTTTATTTTCTGTAGTTTTGCATAATTTATGGTCTATTTCAATGGCAGTTACGAAATTACACCTCTGTACTAATTCAAGGGTAAAATGCCCTTTTCCTGAGCCGATTTCAAAGATATTATCATGTTCATTTAATCTTATATTTGTCATTATTTTATCTATATTATGTTTTGAAGTAATAAAGTTTTGACTGTGTTTTATATTTTTCTCGTTCATTATAACCCTCTTTAATTTGGTTATAATGAATTTTGCTTATTAACGATTCATTATAACCACTTATTTTTTCCTCCTTATAAAATTAGTATAATTATAGCACGAGCTCTGATAAATATGAACATGATGAGTGATCGTTAAATTTATACTGCAATCTGATGCGATTATTGAATAAAAGATATGAGAGATTTATCTAGTTTCTTTTTTTACAAGAAAAAAGAAAGTTCTTAAAGGTTTTATACTTTTGGTCGTAGAGCACACGGTTTAACGACTTAATTACGAAGTAAATAAGTCTAGTGTGTTAGACTTTAATGTTTTTTTAAGGCATTAGTGCATTTAAGCGTCAGAGCATGGCTTTATGCCGAGAAAACTATTGGTTGGAATGGCGTGTGTGTTAGCCAAAGCTTTGGCGAGTTGGTTGGGGGTTTCATGGGATTAATCCCATGAAAGTACCAACTCAACAACACACTAACGCCTGTTGGTTCCAACCAATAGGAAATTGGAATAAGCAATTAGTATAATGAGAGTATAATGTTGGTATAACGTTAGTATAATGATGCTTTTTTTCATTATATTTTTTATGTACTTTAAACCTGCACGCTTATGTGAATTAGAAAAAGCTTAATCGCATTTCATAGATTGACCTCCCAATAACTACGTGGTGTTATTGGGAGGTCAATCTATTTCATTTGCGTTAAGCTTTTGATCTACATTAAGCGTGCAGGTTTTTTGTCTATTTGTAGACGATTTTATGTTATACTAGTCCTTGAAAGAATAATAATCAGATAATGCATTTTCTTGTTTTTCATTTGCCTCTTGCTCAAAGTTCCCAAATTCGAGTAAGAGGTATTTTTGTTTTTGGTCGTCGCCTCTCATTAGTAGTTCAGGGTTTAACATTAATACTCCAGTTTTTCTTTTTATAATATTTCCTTCTTCTAAGATTTTAAGTGTTGTTATTACTGTTTGTAGACTTGTTCCTGTAGCTTTTGCTATTTCTCTTGTTGTAGCTAT
>NZ_JAESLA010000037.1:0-1452 GCF_017892405.1 Staphylococcus sp. GDY8P85P
CTAATTTGGGGCAATTTGATAATCGTACATTTTCTGGTTCGTTAATATAAATTTAATTGTTTTTAATAATCGATTTATACATGCGATGACGGCAGTATTATGAGGTTTCTAATTAGGCTGCTTTCTTAGTTTGTAATAATAATCGACAATATGATTATCATAATGATGTTGTCCCCTTAGAATATTCATAACCACCCAAAATAAAAGTTTTCTCGCTTTTTTATTACCACGCTTGTTGATTGTATCTCTACTGTGTGTCCCACCTGATTGATATCGTTTGATATCAATACCTACATAAGCATTGAGTTGTTTATTTGATTTAAAGCGTGTAATATCACCAATTTCTCCAATTATCATAGCTGCACTCAGCTTACCAATACCAGGTGTCGAAAGGATACTTTCAAAACAATCAAGTTGTTGTGCTAATTGAATCATGTCCTTATCTAATTGCTTAAGACGCTGTATAGATGATTTTAATTGTTGGATAAGTAAGCGTCCTTTTTCAACTAGAAACGAATGTCTATCGACATTGGGGTAACTTTCTGAAGCAATATTTACTAATTGATGTGCATAATTTTTGGCTTTGCCCGTTGATAGACCTTTGTCTGTAGAATCCAATATATGTGTAATAAGTGTGTCTTCATCTAAATCAATAACCATATCTGGATGCGTAAAAATTTCTGCGATATTGAGTGCAATAATTGAATATCGATTACTAAATAATTTTTCTAAACCAGGAAATGTTTGATGTAATAGTTCAACAATCTCAACCTTAAGACGATTTTGGTCATTATCAATTTCTAGATGAAAACGAGCACGTTCTCTTAATTCAAAGAATATTGAATCATGTGTAGTAGAGTTGTCCATTTGTCCTAGATTCGGCGCTAATTGAGCCAATTTGTGAGCGTCAGCCTGATCTGTTTTCCAAGATCTTAAAGAACTAGTTCTAAATTTGGCTTCTAATGGATTCATTTCAATATACTTCACATGGTTAACCTGACAAAATTGAACTATACCTCTTGAATACACACCGGTAGATTCAAATATAAGTTGAGGTTGATCAAGTTTTTTTAAGTATTTAAGTAACTGATTATAACCATTTTTATTATTCTGAATTGTAAATTCCTTTTGGAATTTATCTTCAAAATAATGTGCGATGACGCTCGTTCTTTTACTAATATCAATGCCTAAATAATCCACGAAATTCCTCCTTAATTGTTTTGAGAAGCTGAAACTTTACTTAACCTTTCTCATTTCACTTTCCTCTACACGGCTTCAAGAGCCCAACATACTACAAACGAATTTCAAAAGGCGAGAGTAAAGCTGACTAGTTTTTTAATACGGATTTAAAATCCAAGGGAGCGCACAGTCTACTTCTCTCTACAACTATAAAAAATAGCTGTGAAAAAATCTATCGTCATAGATTTCTTCACAGCTAATCTTAGTATGTTT
>NZ_JAESLA010000038.1:0-5372 GCF_017892405.1 Staphylococcus sp. GDY8P85P
CAATTTATTATAGAGCCTTTATTTATTGAATTGTTCTCTAACGTCAAAATGTCTTATTTTCAAGCAACTATTTAATTTAATCTGCTTTTTCAATCTCGATCAGTAGATCCCCTGTGGCAATTGCATCACCACTAACAACGGTTACTTGTTTGATTGTACCATTGAACGGTGCTTGAATTGTCGTTTCCATCTTCATCGCTTCTGTAATTAGTAGTGGTTGATTAACTTTTACTTCATCGCCAACCGCAACTTTTACCTCAGTAACCGAACCTGGCATTTGAGCACCGATATGACTTGGGTTTGATTTATCTGCTTTAGGTTTTAAGTTCGTATTTGTTTTAATATTTTCATCTTTAATCGAAATACGACGCGCTTGTCCATTCATCACATAATAAATCGTTCTATAACCATTTTCATCTGGCTCACTAATCGTTTCAAGTTTAATGATCAATCGTTTACCCGTATCTATTTCGATTTCAACTGTTTCCCCATTACGCATACCGAAGAAGAACGTTGGTGTATCTAATAACGATAAGTCACCATATTGTTGTTTCGTTTGAATATATTGATCAAATACTTTTGGATACAATACATAACTGATAACATCTTGTTCAGTCACTTCACCATAAGCTTTTGCTTCAAGTTCTTGTCTTATATCATCAAAATTTACAGGGGTTAAATATTCACCTGGACGTTCTGTTAATGGTTGTTGGCCTTTAAGGATGACCGCTTGGAGGTCTTTATTAAAACCATTGACTGGTTGACCGATGTCACCTTTGAAATAAGATACAACAGATTCAGGGAAATCTAACTTATGTCCTTCATTGATTACTGTTTGTTCATCCAAATCATTTTGAACCATATAAAGTGCCATATCACCTACCACTTTAGATGATGGTGTTACTTTCACGATATCTCCAAATAAGAAATTCACACGACGATACATATCTTTGACCTCGTGGAAACGTTCACCTAAGCCTAAACTTTTAGCTTGTTGACTTAAATTTGAATATTGTCCCCCAGGCATTTCATGTTGATAAATTTCAGTATTAGGAGATTTAATGTCACTTTCAAAGTCACTATAGTAAGGGCGCACAGTACTCCAATAATGACTGAGTTCTTCTAAGCCTTCAATATCTGCGCTTAAATGACGATTAAAGCCATTCAGTCCATAATAAAGTGAATTCGCACTAGGTTGACTTGTCAAACCACTCATAGATGCAACCGCAGTATCTATGATATCAACACCTGCATCTATCGCTTCTTTATAGATAAGCAGGCCATTTCCACTCGTATCATGAGTGTGTAAATGTATTGGTAAGTTTATCGCTGATTTTAATTCGCCGATAAGTTCATATGCTGCTTTAGGTTTTAATAATCCAGCCATATCTTTAATTGCTAAGATATGGAAGCCTTCACGTTCTAATTCTTTAGCTAAATTAACATAATATTCAAGTGTGAATACATTTGAACGTTCAGGATTTAAGATATCTCCTGTATAGCAAATTGCGCCTTCAGAAATTTTACCTGCCTTTTGAACCGCTTCATTTGCTACTTTCATTTGGTCGACCCAGTTTAATGAATCGAAAATTCGAAAGACATCTACGCCTGCATTTGCACTTTCTTTTACAAACTTTTCAATTACATTATCGGCATAGTTTTTATAACCGACTGCATTTGAAGCGCGTAATAACATTTGGAACAAAATATTTGGAATGGCTTTACGTAATCTTTCAAGTCGTTCCCATGGATTTTCCTTTAAAAAGTTATATGCGACATCAAATGTTGCGCCTCCCCACATTTCTAAAGAGAAACTATCTTTAAATACTTCAGCTGTTTTAGAGGCAATATTCATCATATCTTTAGTACGTACTCGTGTTGCTAAAAGTGATTGATGTGCATCACGAAATGTAGTATCAGTTACCAATACATCTTTTTGTTCACGAACCCAATTCGCAACTGCTCTCGGTCCTTCGTTATCAAGTAACTGCTTTGTACCATTCAATGAATTAATTTTTCTGTGAGACACTTGAGGTATCGTTGTTGATTCATAATCAGGTTTAGGTCTCTTTTCAACATTTGGGAAACCATTAATTGTGACATTACCGATATATTCAAGCGTTTTAGTACCACGGTCAAGTGTAGGTGCAATATTAAATAATTCAGGCGTTTGTTCGATAAATTTAGTTGTATAATCTCCACTTCGGAATTGATCATTTCGCATCACATTAATTAGAAACGGAATATTCGTTTTCACACCACGGATACGCATCTCGCGAAGAGAACGTTCCATCTTTTCTTCAGCTTGTTTAAACGTAACCGCGTGTGTCGATAATTTAACTAGCAATGAGTCGTAATACGGAGATATCTCTGCACCTTGGAAGCCATCTCCAGCATCTAATCGTACACCAAAGCCGCCACTTGAACGGTACGCGATAATTGTACCTGAATCTGGCATAAAATCATTGGTTGGATCCTCAGTCGTAATACGACATTGAATGGCATAACCTAATGATTGAATGTCTTCTTGTTGAGGCATAGAAATACGTTCATCAAACAAATTAGCGCCATCAGCAACTAGAATTTGAGTTTTAACAATATCTATACCTGTAATCATCTCAGTTATTGTATGCTCTACTTGTACACGAGGATTAACTTCGATAAAGAAGAACTCGTCCCCTGATACTAAGAATTCTACAGTACCCGCATTCACATATTTGATATTATTCATCAATTGTAGTGCCGCATCACAAATTCGTTCTCTTAAATCATGAGATAATCCTACTGAAGGAGCTACTTCTACAACTTTCTGATGACGACGTTGTACCGAACAATCACGTTCATACAAATGCACAATATTACCATATTCATCACCAATAATTTGTACTTCTATATGTTTCGGATTGTCTATGTATCTTTCAATATAAACGTCACTGTTTCCAAAAGATTTTTCCGCTTCAGATTTGGCACGGTGAAACGCATCTTCCAATTCTCTTTCTTCACGAACAATACGCATCCCTTTACCACCGCCACCACTAGTGGCTTTAATCATTAAAGGAAAACCAGCATCTTTAGCAAATGCTTTGGCCGCTTCGAAACTTTCAATTGGTCCATCAGTACCAGGAATGACTGGTAAGTTAGCTTTAATCGCAGTCGTTCTCGCTTTAACTTTATCCCCAAACATATCCAAATGTTCTAAGTGCGGACCAATAAATTTAATACCTTCTTCTTCACAACGATGTGCAAATTGTTCATTCTCACTTAAGAAGCCATAACCAGGATGAATTGCATCCACACCAGCTCGTTTCGCCACATCGATGATACGTTCAATGTTCAAATAACTCTCAGCTGGACCCAAATCTTTGCCCACTAAATAAGATTCGTCAGCTTTATATCTATGTAAAGCATTTTTATCTTCGTTCGAATAAATTGCCACGGTTTTAATATTTAATTCTGTTGCTGCCCTAAATATTCTGATTGCAATTTCGCCACGGTTTGCTACTAATAATTTTTTTATATGTTTCAAAAAAGGCACTCCCCTTTTAAAGTTTGAATATTCTAACTAATTAGATAATAAAATTTTATACTAACTCAAATAATAAAGCTATCTTTATTTATGAAATGTGAGTTATAAAAATAGTAAAGTACTTATAACGCTTGAAAATAGGTATTGCATATATACCCTTTTCTAAAACGCATGTTCAGAGTATCATCAGGAAAAATTATCATTAGTCATAACTTTATATTATCACTTTAATAGATAATACTCCACCGACATCGACGTTTTATAATATTTTTCATAAAAATGTAAAAAAACTTTACATGAACTCTAATTCTATGTTCATGTAAAGGTAACGTTTATATTATTCACTTTATCTAGTTAAACCAATTTTTTGTTTTTTAGCTTTTTGTGATCGTTTTTCGTCCATTTTGATTTGTTTGGCAACTAGCAATAATAGACCCATTGCAATACTTAAACTTAACATTGATGAACCCCCAAAACTTATGAATGGTAATGGAACACCCGTTAATGGGATAGTTGCTGAAATACCACCTAAATTGACAAACGTCTGACTTCCGATATAACTTGCAACACCTACACAAATTAATTTATAAAAATAAGATGGCGTTTTAGTAGCTAATACGAAAGCGCGATAAACGATAAAGAATAATAAGCAAATTACAAATAATCCACCTACTAAACCAAGTTCTTCACAAATGACTGCGAAAATAAAGTCAGTATGTGCCTCTGGCAAATAGCCAAGTTTCATAATGCCATTACCTAATCCGCGTCCAAATAAACCACCATTACCTATTGCCATTAATGAATTGGTCAAATGGTAACCTGTACCAGCTTCAGAACTGAATGGGTTCATTAGTGTACTAAAACGGGCTTTCAAATAGTGTGGCATCATACCGCTTGCTACAAAGAGTATAGCAATACCAACGAAACTACCAGCGATAAGTAAGACGGGTCCTTTGACTATTTTCTGAACACCAATGCCAGCAAAAATAAACATAGATACAATGATTATCATGATGAGCAATGTCTGTCCAATATCACCCTGTAATAATACTAAAAATAGACATACAACTATCAACACAAGTGGCGCAGTTATAACTTTAATTTTCTCTCTTACTTGTGGTAATTTTCGACTGATCACATATGAAATATATAATATGAATGCAATTTTCAACAATTCTGATGCTTGTAAGTTCATAAATCCAAGATTTATCCAACTCTTAGAACCGTTAATATTTTTACCTACAATAAGTGTTAAAAATAGTAACACGAAGATGATTATCATAATCCACTTCTGTGTTTTCGCTTGTTGTAATATTTTAATATTCAACATAAAAGCGATAAAGAATACGACAATAAAACTCATAATAACGTATATAAGCTGTCTATTGTAGAAATACGTACCAGATACTTCAAGTCCACCTGTTAACGTCCCTTTAGTTGCCGCAACCATACTTGCACTATATACCATAATCAAACCAAAGAGACACAAAATAACGTATGTAATTAATAATGTATAATCGATGAACTTAGCAGTTCTACCTATGTACCGAAATATATTTTTTAAATTACTCATAAAAATGATCATCCAATTCTAGATTTTTAAAACTATGGTCAATACTATTACATTTAAACATAATTTCTGTCTAAACTATTATATACTTTGTGCACATTGTTTAACAAATATAAACTGATTAGAGATGCATCTAATTAACCTACTAATTCAACCTTCAATTTGATAAAGCGCTTAAAACATAAAAAATAGCTGTGAAAAAATCTATCGTCATAGATTTCTTCACAGCTAATCTTAGTATGTTTTTTGTGCTATTTAGAATGAGTCCTTAGCGCA
>NZ_JAESLA010000039.1:0-32000 GCF_017892405.1 Staphylococcus sp. GDY8P85P
TCCGATTTGACGAAGAGCCATAATAATTTTATTTTTGATGTTTATTGTCATCTTTATATACGTATAATTTAAAATATTTACCTTCAGTTTTCATTTCTTTATAAAAATCAGCAATGATTTCAGCATTACTTTCTGCCCATTTTATATCAGTAGCATATTGATGTTCACCTGGATTCTTAGGATTCCATCTCATACTGTAGAGCGTATTTTGATCTTCGTGAGATAAGAAATGTTGGTGAATAAAGTCAGCGCCACCTTTGATTGCTTTTTCAGGTGTGTCCCAACCATGTTTTTTTGCGTACTCTGAACCCGTTTTAATTGGATCACTATCTAACGCGCCTACACCGTAGAAGTTATAATACTTCTTACCGTCAATTTCTACCCCGTTGGCTAATTCACTTTTAACTGAACCTGTTTCTAATAAAGCATGTGAAATTAAATATACTTCATTAACATGCTTCTCTTTGGCAGCACTAATGAAAGCGTCAGTATGTTTCAATAACATTGGTCGGTCGAATAACATACGTTTAATACGATTTTCATCAATGCCTTGATATTTAGATAAATCTAAAAATTGATACTTTTGTTTGTCATCATCAATGAACTTACTACTGTCCATTGCAGCTTTTATTTCACTATCTGAAGCATCTCTCCAAGCAGTATTATTCTTGTTAGAGACTTGTTGGCTTGTGTAATTATCAATTTGTTTATTCGCAGCTTTATTTAATGTTACATCTAAATGTTCTACGCGTTCTTCTTCATTAACATGCTTAAAGAATATTTGATCTGAAATCATATTAAAGAATATAAAACCTGCTGCAACTAAAACAATCAATAACCCCACTAGGCTAATAATTGAGCCTTTTTTGTGCTTCGTCATATTCACACCTCTTAGGTCAATGTTGTTTTTATTTAAAATCTTTTATGATAATAAAGTTTAACATTATTAATTCTTATAAACAATTTTATACTTGCAATGTTACATATTCATAAAATAAAAGTAATCAAAATGAAACTTTGCAAAATAAAAAGTAATGAAACATATAGAATTTCATTACTTGATTCTCACCAGAAGTACTTTATCTATCAATTATCTTTACGATAATCCATCATAATAAAAATCGCTGCTTGAGATCTATTCTTGTAATAATATTGATTTAAATCAACTGTTCCTTCTATTTCACCATCTCGATACATCATTTCATTTGTAAAATTATTAATCATTACAAATTCAGAACGATCTCTTATAATGTCTAAATCATCATTTCTTGCGAAGAAATGCTCAAGATTTAAATGTGCGTAATCCAACTTTATACCTCCCATGTTACAAATTGACTAAAATTTAAATATATTGATGAATGTAAGGTATGTCCATAATGATTTTGTCGTATTGCTAAGTTATATGCGTCTTTAGACATGATTTTACAGTTTATAGTTAATCTATGCTTACTATTTAACACCCTTTTGTTAAATTACGCAAATGATAATTTAAATAAATTACTTTAAATTATATATATCCGGAAATTTCATTTAAGTACTTAAATTAGGAGCGAATCTCTGAAGTATTGAATTTTAATGACATATATCATAAACATCATAAAATGATTCACTATTTGTTAAAGCATTATAACGTCAAGTATAATTATGATGAATTTTATCAATTATTACTCATAAAACTGTGGCAATTATCTAAGAATTACAATGATAATTCAAATATAAGCTTATCCTCGTTTCTCTACCAACGACTCAATTTTTATTTAATTGATTTATTCAGAAAAGAAGGTTTAAAACCTGACATGGTCGACGTTGACATCTCAACCTCCCCACACCTTATCTCCGCTTCAATAGAAACATCAATCTTTAATAATAATGATATGACACAATTGTTAAATCCTAGAGAACTTGAATGGTATAACTATTTCATTCAAGGTTATAAACAGTTTGAAATTGCCGAATTAATGCATGTGTCTGTATCTAGTATTAAAAACTATAAAACTTCTTCTATAAAAAAACTCAACAACTATTATGTCAAAGGTGAGTAATATGATACCATACAACACACACCATCTTCTTTATCTCCAAACTTTGCAGGCTAATACGCATAAAACGACATGTTGTTTTTCAACATATAATATGGTTTTACCTTTTCCAATAAAAAAAGTACTGATTTATTATTTTGAACAGCATAATCAATCGTATTCACAAAGATTAAAGGTAGCGAAACGATTGTTAGCGATTCATAAACTCGTACCTTTATATATATCTGACAAAGCCGTACTGTTCCCTATTAAACATCAACGTGCACCCTTGCAAACCTATATTAATGCATTGAACATTATAGGGTTAACATCAAGTAAAGATGGCGTAATCATAACGTTTGATAATAATATCCAATTACGTGTTGATGAGCCCTACACTTTAATTTATAAAAAGTGGCAAGAGAGTACTTTATTATTTCATTTAATGCATAAAACTATGCAGATTTATTAAATTTGTATTCAAGTAACTTTTTAGTGAAAAATGCAGTAACTGATTTAATCAGCATTAAACTTACGATTGCCAATAGTATTGCACCTATTAAAATTAAGACGACATTCAATATTGGCATTGATACCTGTGGATTGATAAAATAATTGACTGCAGTTAAACTCGTAATAAATCCTGTTAAAAATAAGCCAAGTAAGAAAGCGTAAATAAGCACCATACTAATGAGTAAAAGAAGCAATGTAGTACTTGCTACTTCTTTTTGTTGAAACACATTATTCTTCAAGAATTGATTCGCAAAATGAATAGGTTTACGATACTGCTTCGTCTGAATTTCCCCTTCTTGACGCTCAACTTCATGGCGATATTCCACTAAACTATCATGTAATTGCTTTTTTTCTTTCTTATTCAAAAACCACAATTGTTTTTTTACTTTCTCTTCAAAATCTGTTCGTTTCATACTTTGTGGTTATCTCCTTTTTAAGTTACTTCTTTTTAAAATTTTAACGACGTTGACATTTAGAAACAAGTTGGAATAGTATCTCTTATTAATATAAAAATACCCCGTAGCTATGTTGCTGATATTGTTAATATCATTCTACACTCTAATACGTTTATACCAGTGACTTATAGAATGTCTTAACACTATCTAATGCTACGGAGTCAGTTGTTAAATTTAATTATGCTTAAAGAATAGATAGCCCTGAGCTTTGAATATCTTTAGCAAATCCTTTAACCGTATCTACTGATAATTCATTAATATCTCGCCCTAAATTCGTATTCACTTTCTTCACTACATCGGCAGGACATGTAATTATGTCGGCACCAATTTCATCAGCTTGAATGACATTAAATAGTTCACGGCAACTTGCCCATAATAATAATACGCCTTCTTTACTGTGGGCAACGTCAACTGATTCTTTCATTAATGGTAATGGATCTACACCTGTATCAGCAATTCTTCCAGCAAACACTGAAATATATGTAGGTACACCTGCAGTGACTGCTTCTGTAATTTCTTTAACTTGTTCAATCGTGTATACCGCTGTTACGTTTAGACGCACATTGTTAGCAGATAACTTTTTAATTAATGGGATAGTTGATTCACCTTTTGTGTTAACCACTGGAATTTTAACAAATACATTTTCGCCGTATTGTTTTAAAATTTCAGCTTCTTTCTCCATTGTTTCTAAATCATCTGCGAACACTTCAAATGAAATTGATGCATCTGGAATCGCTTTAACTGCTTCTTCTGCAAATGTTTTGTAATCCGTTACACCTGCTTTCGCCATTAAACTAGGATTTGTAGTGAAACCATCTACTTCTTTATTCTTATAAGCTGCTTTCATTTGTTCAATGTCTGCACCATCTGCAAATACTTGTACATTTAATTTTGTCATTGTATTTCTTCCTCCTTTAATTTCGATTACGATGATAGTTAAGTTACATCACAATGGAATTTATATGTATGTACGCATGTTCTTATGATGATTATACTATGCCGTAACAATAAAATATTTATAAATTATTTATATCATTCTTAGAATTACTAAGCGAATGTTTTGCCTTTTAATGAAAATAAAATTCAAAATTGACGAGTCACTATTAAATTATAATTAAAATGTGGTAATATGATTAAATGAAATTAGGTAGGAGGAACACAATGTCTAAGCCAAAAAAATACTTCTATATCTCAGTGATTTTACTTATAATAAGCTTTTATTTTAATACATTTAATCCACTATTAAGTCAGCAAATTAATTCTGTTAAATATTTACTCATTGCCTGTAGTATTGTTAATGTTATTGTTTTAATTGCTTCGATTATCTTTTCAGATAAAGCAATCAAACATTTAGGCGATAAACAAGGCTGGATTAGAATTGCTAGTAAAATTTTACCAATTATTATTTTATTCGTAATTGTATTCCATATCTTTGCTTCAATCAAAACGTTTGGTATTCTTTCGTAATCGAGTGGATATGACAGAATAATGATTTAATTGTAATAAAACAAGAAATAGGTGTGACAAAATGCAATATTTATTTGTGTTTATCGGTGGTATGGTTGGTGCATTATTGAGATACATCTTATCAACATTGAATACGGGCTCTGGCTTACCTATTGGGACGCTAGTCGCAAATTTAGTTGGTGCGTTATTAATGGGATATTTGTCATCTCTAACCATACAATTTTTCAAACATAAACCCATGCTAAAAAAAGGATTAACTACGGGGCTATTAGGTGCGTTAACTACCTTCTCAACCTTCCAATTCGAGTTAGTTACTATGTTTCATGATCATCGTTTCATATTGCTATGTTTATATGGATTATTAAGTTACGTTGGAGGCATCTTATGCTGCTGGTTAGGCGTTAAATTAGGAGGGGCACGTGTATGATTAATTTAGTGCTCGTTATGGTTGGCGGAGGTTTAGGTGCTGTCGTGAGAGCTTGGCTATCAGATTTCTTTAATAGTAAGGTTTCTTCACCCATACCCGTTGCTACGTTAATCGTCAATATTGTAGGCAGTTTTTTAATTGGGTTCATATTCGGAATCGCTCTGAATCATCAGTGGTTTTCTATGTTGTTTATCACTGGCTTTCTTGGTGGTTTAACAACTTTTTCAACCCTGTCACATGAACTTGTCCAATTATTGTATCCACATTTTAAACCGATTCGTTTTTTGAGTTATTCCATTTTACAATTTATCGTAGGATTTATATCATGCTATGTAGGTTTCATATTATAAAACACTTCATTGTTAAAAGTTTAAAAGCTTTTAACAATGAAGTGTTTTTAGTTAACTATTAGCCCTCGAATGTTTCTGGATCAGGTCCAATACGTTGGTCTTTATTTAAATCGTCAATTCGTTCCATTTGTTCATCAGTTAATTCAAAGTCAAAGACATTGATGTTCTCTTCTATTCTTTGTGGCGTGACTGATTTAGGAATCACGATGACACCATGTTGTATATTCCATCGAATCACGACTTGAGCTGCAGTTTTATTCACTTCTTTACCAATTTGGTTCAACGTTTCATCATCTAAAATTTGAGCATTCATAAATGGTGACCATGACTCCATGTGAATATTTTGTACTTCTAAATATTTACGTAATGCCTTTTGCGTGAAATATGGATGAAATTCCACTTGGTTGATCACAGGTTTGATAGAAACTTGAGCTAGTAATGCTTCAAAGTGTTCTGCATTAAAATTACTTACGCCAATATTTTTAACCTTATCATCTTTATATAAATCTTCCATACCTTTCCAAGTATCTATCATGATTGCCTCATTCGTACCAGGCCAATGCACAAGGTATAAGTCTAAATAATCCAAGCCTAGCTTGTTGATGCTTGTTTCATAGGCTTTTGCTACATTTTCTCGACCAAAATCTTCAAAATATAGTTTAGATGTAATAAATAAGTCTTTACGTTCTAGACCTGTAGCAACTAAACCATCCTGGATTCCTAAACCGACTTGTTCTTCATTACCATAAACTTTAGCTGTATCAATACTACGATAACCAGAAACGATTGCGTGCTTAACCGCTTCTCTACATTCATCATTATTTTCTACTCTAAACGTTCCAATACCAACTTTAGGCATTGTGTGACCATTGTAAAATTCAATTGTTTCCATTCACGGTACCCCTTTTCTTTAAAATATGTATTATCTTATTCCCTTATTTAAACCATTTAAAAACGGGAATGGAACAGAATTCTTTTTAAATTCGTTGCTCCACTCCCGCAAGAATAACAATAATCGAGAAGCGCTTAATTTAAACGTCTTTTCAGTTCAATCAGCTACTGCGAATTTGCAAAGTAGCTGATTGATATGTTTGTTATATCAGATTAGAAATTAATTAAATGATTCAATTTTGTCCATAACATCTTGTAATTCATCCACATTATATTGAATACGTCCATGGAACACAAACTTATTGAAGAACTCATCTAATTGATCAGGTCCTACGAGTACTTTAACACTTGAACTTTGTGCATAATTTGAAATTGTGACGTCTCCATCATGTTTCGGATTGAAATATAAAATCGCTGTTGGCGTATATTTCGCACCCAACTGAGTTTGTAAATCTGACGCTAATTTCTCTATCGCAGCAAGCTGTTCAGAATAATTAACGAATGACAATGACGCTTTATCCTCATTTTGATCAAGTACTAACGTTTGTGGTGACTTAGCATCTAAATCTAACGTGTTAAAGATTTGTTCCATCATTGGTAATTCGTTAAATTGATTACCACTTATGCCTTGATATACATGTCCTTTTAATAATTGCGAATCTATAATATATAGACCAGTACGTGTAAGTACAAGGTGACTAATACGTTCAATATCATTAAACTCATTACTTGGAAGGAAGATATTTGCCATGATATGCATATCTTCAGGTCTGATACGTTTTTCTTTTACTAAACGCTCTCTAATACCAATTAAACGCATATCTGTCACATATTCACTTTTATTCTTAGAGAATAGTTTTAAGGCATCAATTTCACGGTCTTTACCGCTGACAGTTGCATCAAAATCTTCTTTTTGTTTAGTAACTTGCTTTTTATTTTGTATACGCTCTTTTTCAAGTGCTTCGTCATGAGACGCTTTCATTTGTTTTTCTTTGAGGTCGTATTCTTCTTTTGTCTTTTGTTTAATATTATTTTTACTTTTAAGTGTAACTAAAAATAGAATTAAACAAATCGCTGCAACAACAATGGCTATGATTAAACCAATTTCAATTGGTCCAAGTGAATTCATTAAATCAACGCTCCTTTAATCTATCAGTATGTCTAATTATAATAGAAACAGTCCTTAATTTCGACAATTTCTTATAATATTATTTAAAGCGTTTATTAACTTTGAACAGCATCTTTTAATACGTTCACTTTGTCTAATTTTTCCCAAGGTAATAGTACATCAGTTCTACCAAAGTGACCATATGCTGCTGTTTGTTTATATATAGGATGTTTTAAATCTAACATTTTAATGATACCTGCTGGTCGTAAATCAAAGTTTGCTCTAACCGCTTCAACAAGTTGTGCTTCTGAAACTTTACCTGTCTTGAATGTATCAATTGAAATTGAAACTGGTTCAGCAACTCCAATTGCATATGCAAGTTGTACTTCACATTGATCTGCCAGTCCTGCAGCAACGATATTTTTCGCTACATATCTCGCTGCATAAGCTGCTGAGCGGTCTACTTTAGTTGGATCTTTACCACTGAAGCAACCACCACCGTGACGTGCATAACCACCATAAGTATCAACGATGATTTTACGTCCTGTTAACCCTGCATCGCCTTGTGGTCCACCGATAACAAATCTTCCTGTTGGATTGATAAAGAATTTAGTTTCACTATCAATTAAACCTTCTGGTACTGTTGGATAAATGACATGTTCTTTAATATCACTTTGGATTTGCTCTAATTCAACATCATCTGCATGTTGAGATGATACAACAATCGTATCAATACGTTTAGGTTTATCATCTTCATCGTATTCTACTGTAACTTGAACCTTACCATCAGGTCTTAAATAATCTAGAATACCATCTTTACGCACATCTGATAAACGCTTCGCTAATTGATGTGATAAAAAGATTGGTAACGGCATATATGTTTCTGTCTCATTAGTCGCATAACCAAACATTAAGCCTTGGTCACCCGCACCTGTAGCTTCAATTTCTTCTTCTGAAATATCATTTCTATATTCAAGTGCTTTGTCTACACCTTGCGCAATATCTGGTGATTGTTCATCGATTGCAGTTAATACTGCCATTGTTTGGTAATCATAGCCAAATTTAGCACGCGTATAGCCAATACCTTTAATTGTTTCTCGTACGACTTTGGGAATATCTACATAAGTAGAAGTTGATATTTCACCTGAAATGAGCGCCATTCCAGTTGTTACAGTTGTTTCACAAGCGACACGTGCATTGGGATCATCTTTCAAGATTTCATCTAAGATAGCATCAGACACTTGGTCAGCAATCTTGTCAGGATGTCCTTCTGTTACTGATTCTGAAGTAAATAAACGTTTATTGTAAGTCATGATTTGCTCCTTTTACCATTGTATTTACGAAAATTCTCTTTAAAATGTGAGCTCAAAAATAAAAGAGCCTTCTTCACTATCCAAGACAGAGAGAAGGCTCTTAAACGTCCATTCGCTCTTATCGTTCAGACGATTATATGTCTGCAAACGGTTTGGCACCTTTCTTTTAAAAAAGAGGTTGCTGGGTTTCATTGGGTCCATGTCCCTCCACCACTCAGGATAAGAGAATCCGTTAAGAACTATACTACCTAATTCACCAATTAATGTCAATTTTGTTTTTACATGTTTTTTTGTCTTTTCCAGGTGGAATAATTATGGCATTATGTTATACTATTTTCATGTAAAGGCTTACAATATTGAATTTCTATAACACACGCTGGAGGGATTGGGTATGTCAGTAGATACATACAGCGAAACACCTAAAATTAAAAAATTATTAGAAAAAGAAAGCTCTCTTTTTCAACTCTCAACAACTCAACTTTATTACAAAATAATGGGTAATAAAGAAGGAGTATTAACTGAACTTGGTGCGATTAATGCAAGCACTGGTAAATACACTGGACGTTCTCCAAAAGATAAATTTATCGTTACAGAACCTTCTTATAAAGATAATATTCATTGGGGAGATATTAACCAACCTATCGATGAAGAAACTTTCTTAAATCTTTACGCTAAAGTTTTAGACTATCTTGATACAAAAGATGAACTTTACGTTTTTAATGGCTATGCAGGTAGTGACAAAGATACACAATTGAAACTTACAGTTATTAACGAACTTGCATGGCACAACCTTTTTGCACAAAATATGTTTATTCGCCCAGATTCTAAAGAAGAAGCAAGTAATATTAAACCTAATTTCACTATTGTTTCTGCACCTCATTTTAAAGCTGACCCTGAAGTTGATGGTACTAAATCAGAAACATTCGTTATCATTTCATTCAAACATAAAACGATTTTAATTGGTGGTACTGAATATGCTGGCGAAATGAAAAAAGGTATCTTCTCAGTAATGAACTATTTACTACCAATGCAAGACATTATGAGTATGCATTGTTCTGCTAACGTTGGAGATAAAGGAGACGTTGCTTTATTCTTCGGATTATCAGGTACAGGTAAAACAACGTTATCTGCAGCACCAGATAGAAAATTAATTGGTGATGATGAACATGGTTGGAATAAAAATGGTATTTTCAACATCGAAGGTGGTTGTTACGCTAAAGCAATCAATCTTTCTAAGGAAAAAGAACCGCAAATTTATAACGCGATTCAATACGGCACTATTCTTGAAAATACTGTAGTTAACGAGCGTGGCGCCGTTGACTTTGATGATAATTCATATACTGAGAATACCCGTGCAGCTTATCCAATTCATCACATTGATAACATTGTTCTACCATCTAAAGCAGCTCATCCTAATACAATCATTTTCTTAACAGCTGACGCATTCGGTGTATTACCACCAATTGCTAAATTAACTAAATCACAAGCGATGTACCACTTCTTAAGCGGCTTTACATCTAAATTAGCTGGAACTGAGCGTGGCGTTACAGAGCCTGAACCTTCATTCTCTACATGTTTTGGTGCACCATTCTTACCACTTAATCCTATTAAGTATGCAGATTTACTAGGTGAACTTATTGATAAACATGACGTTGATGTATACTTAGTTAACACTGGCTGGACAGGTGGCAAATACGGTGTAGGTAGACGTATCAGCTTACATTACACTCGCTATATGGTAGATCAAGCGATTAAAGGTAAATTGAAAAACGCTGAATTTACTAAAGATGAAAAATTCGGTTTAAGCATTCCTACAGAAATGGAAGACGTACCTAAAACAATACTCAATCCAATTAATGCTTGGAGTGATTCAGACAAATATCGCGCTCAAGCCGACGACTTAATTAAACGTTTTGAAGAAAACTTCAAAAAATTCGGTCCAGAAGTTGAAGAAATTGCTAATACAGGTGGCTTTAATAAATAATTAAATGGTCACATTCAAAAGGCAACATACTTGGTAAAATTAACCAAGGTACGTTGCCTTTTTATTTACCCTCACATTTCGACATCCAATGATGTACATAGTTAAGTGCTTTTTTCATAGCTGGTGGTCTAGGCACATGACCTTCATCTATTTGATAAAACGTATCAAAGTCGACACCTTTAGAACTCAATTGCTTCTCTAAATAATAAGCATGGTGAATACCTACCTGTTTATCTTTACCCCCATGTACAATTAGGATTGGCGGACTATGCGCATCAATTAATTTTATAGCATCTCTTTTGTCATAGGCGTCTTTATGTTTATCAGGATGACCAACCATACGACGTAACATGCCACGTAAATCAACACGTTCCTCATACATTAAATGCATATCAGAAACCCCACCCCAGATAATATAACTATCTACCGGATAATCTTGATAAGTTAAGAGACCTTGTATTCCCCCTCTTGAGAATCCAATCATATGTACATAAGCATTTGGATATCGTTGTTTAAGTATTCTAATAAGGTACGTTACATCTTTTAAATCAGCGTTAGCAAACTCATCACGACCTTCACTGCCATTACTACCTCGATAGTAAGGTCCTATCACTAAAGTATCATCATTTGCAAACTGCATTAATCTGGCTGCACGTACACGACCAACTTGTCCCTTACCTCCTCGCAAGTACACCACAATTCTATTTACTGCTTTCTTTAGAGGACACATCTGTAATGCTTTTACTTTTAAGCCATCAACTGTATAAGTCATTTCATCAAATTGATGCGTTCTCGATGCTATAGGCATTTTCTTAGTCGCGATAATATCCAAGGTCTATCATCCTTTCGACACACTTCAGAATTGCGTCATCTTGAATTAAGTAACTTTGCATATCCAACGGAACATCACTAATATGCTTAAACAACAATGGACCGCTCGTTTCTAAATAATCACTTTTCTCTTTAATTGATTTGATTCTCACTATATATACATCTTTTTTGAAAATAGCGTTATCCAACGTGTGAACTTGATATTGTGCTATATAGTCAATCGTTTCAGGTATACCTCCAGTTTCTTCAAAAAGCTCTCTCTTGATTGCTTGTATACTTTGTTCTCCCTTTTCAACCTTACCACCTGGAAACTCAATGCCACGCATTTTGTGCTGAGTAAAAAGTAACTGGTTCTTATATAGTGGAATAGCTAAAACATGATTACCATCAGGACAGTCGTTGTTCGTTTTGTAACTCATTGTAACACGTCTATTATCTTTATCTAGAAACTCCATGTTCTATACTACTCCCTTCAATATGTTAAACTAATTTATAATCGTATTACTGGTTGGAGGCCTATAATGTTAAAAAAATTATTTCTTGGAATAATCCATATCTATCAACGCTATATTTCACCTATGACGCCACCTACATGCAGATTTTATCCTACGTGCTCAGAATATACACGAGAAGCGATTGAAGTTTATGGCCCACTCAAAGGTGGCTATATGGGAATTCGTCGCATTCTTAAATGTCATCCACTTCATAAAGGTGGATTTGATCCAGTTCCTTTAAAAAAGGATAAGGATAAACATAAACATAGACACTAGTTTAATTTATATAATTTTGATTTATCGATTTGAGGAGGATGGAATAAAATCATCCCCTCTTTTAATTTGCCAACACCTTGCGTAAAATCGTCAGTAAAATAATAACCATCTGGGGTGACATCCCCTGGATAATCACCTTCTCGCGCTAACATTGCGGTAAAATATCTACTCAGTCCATATTCATACATGCCACCGATAACTACTTTAATATCATTAGATTTTAATTCACGTATCAATGATTGCACGCTATCAATACCACCCACTCTAAAAGGTTTAACAATCACTACTTTAATCGGGAATCGCTTAACAATTGACATAATACGATTGATATCAGTTGCTTTTTCGTCTATCGCAATCGCAGGATATTGCGTATGATCAATGTGTAAAATTGAAGACAACGATTTGAATGGCTCTTCTATATAAAGTATGTTTTGTGTCTCTATGGCTTCTAATTTCTGAAAATCTGACACATCCAGTGACTCATTAGCATCTAAAGCTAATTCATAATCAAAAGGCAATGCGTCATTTAACAGTGAAATATCATTATTCAATTGACTTGTCCATTTTAATTTAATGCGTTTAGGTTGCGTTTGTGCTAAATCATCAAATTGTTGTGCACTAATACCACTAATGGTTGCACCATATTCTACTTTAAACGTCGGCAAGTCATGATACATCTGGTAAATCGCCATAGCTACAGCACTTCTCGCTGCAGGTTGATTGTCAAGCATGGCTAAATATGGCTTCCAATCTTCATATACATGAAATGACTTATGTATGACACTTTCCGCCCATTGAGAAAGTGTTTCTTTAACTGTATCAATCGTCTCTGCGGCATACCAATCTGATTCAAACGCATTACATTCACCAAAATAAGATTGCTCATCATCACTTAAAAATTCAACAATAAGTGCTTTACGATGCGTCATTTGAACTTTTGGTGTCACAATATGATTTTTAAATTCGTGATTATAAAGATAAAGATTTACTGCTTTAATCCACATATTAATGTCCTCTATTTATCATTTTACTACGCTGCAGTTTACCAGTTGATGTATAAGGTAAATGTTCAACTTGATGAAACGCTTTAGGTATTTTATATTTAGCTAAATGAGATTTAAAATAGTTTATTAACGCCGTATCAGAAATGGGACAATCAGCAACGTAATAGAGTACTGGCACTTGTCCCCATGTCACATCCTCTTGTGCGACACATACAGCGTCATTAATATCTGAATGCGTTTTAGCAATGGTTTCTATCTCATAAGGATAAATATTTTCTCCACCACTAATGATCAAATCTTTGCGACGATCATAGACCATTACAAATCCTTCCTCATCAATTTCTGCTATATCACCCGTTTTAAAGTAACCATCTTCAAATGTATCGTTTAAACCTGTTGGATATAAATAACCATTCATCACATTGTCACCTTTGATAAGAAGTTCGCCATGACCTTCATTATTAGGATGTTTGATACGCACTTTAACGTTTTCGCTTGGTTTACCAACAGTGTCATATCGTTGTGCAAGCATCTCAGGTGTAGCAGTCAAAAATTGAGAACATGTTTCTGTCATTCCAAAAGAATTGTATATTGGAAGGTGATTATTTAGCGCTTCATCAATTAAGGTAGATGATAATTTGGCGCCTCCTAGTAAGATTTTTTCAAGTGAGAAAGGCTGATTCAATCCTGCATCCATAAGCCATTTAAGTGTTTGTGGCACTAAAGATACATGTGTAGGTCCTTCTTCTTTAATAATCGCTAACATCGTTTGCGTATTATATTTTTCCAGTATACGTACCGTAAAGCCCTCGATTATAGAACGTAACAACACACTGAGCCCTGAAATATGATATATCGGTAAAACAGATAACCATTTCGTATTTTCATCATATCCTAAACTTTTTTTACAACCAATCGCACTTGCATAATGATTTTTAAATGTTTGTGGTACTGATTTTTGAGGCCCTGTCGTACCTGATGTAAACATGATTGATGCAATACGTTCATCATTAAATGTTTCGTCATTGGCATGACTTGGATACTGTTCTAATTCAGATAAATGTATCACATTGAAATGCGACAAATGAAAAGGTTGCGTCGTTAATATAGTTGTAATATTAATGGAATTCATTTGATTTATCATTTCAGTTTCTGTTAATCGTGTGTTTAACATTGCTATTTCAACATTAGCTAACCAACACGCGTTTATAAGCATAATAGACTCAATATCATTCTTAATGTACAATCCTACTCTATTCAAATTCAAAGAAAGGATATGTTCTGAAATTGAAAGTGCTTTATCATATAATACTTTAAATGTTATAGAATGTTTTCCATCTGTAACTGCAATTTTATTTCTATTTTTAATACTTTGTTCTTTTAACCAAAAATCCACGATTCATTCCTCCATCTAGATACATTTTAATTATAACGATATTTGAGTTAGTTAGCATTGGTTGTGTTTAAGTAGCAGCATATTTTAATGCCATTAACTTATAACTATAAAGATTTAAAGTGTATTTTAACTATTAAATAATAAGCTATTTTTATTTTAAAAAATAAAAAGAGTTTAAAGTGATGATTACCACTTCAAACTCTGATAAGCTATGATATTCAATTATTGCCTAGCCTCATAGTAGGCTGGCTACTGGTTTCAATGTATTTCGTTTTATAAGCTCCACGCATTGTCGTTGAACTAAAAAATATTATAATGTTTTTATATAATGAAATCAATATAAATTTTATCAACTAATTCTTACATTTCATCTTCAATTGATAATTGAATAATGCGATCATGATTGTAAATTAAAGATATTCTAGTTTTAAATCTATCAGTATTTTTAATTTGATATAAAAAGAGAGCTAGAGTACCCATTACTCTAACTCCTTTTTCTACTTGTGTTGAAATTTTCATTTCAAATCCTCGAAAATCAATGTATTTCGTTTTATAAGCTCCACGCATTGTCGTTGAACTAAATATATTATAATGTTTTTATATAATAAAATAAATATAAATTTTAAGCTAAATATTTACATCTTATCTCATTGGGAGTGGGACATAAATAATATGATGATGCTATTTGCAAATTCGCAGTAGCTGACTGAACTGAAAATGCGCTTAACTCAAGCTTTTCTCAGTTCTAGTCATCCTTGCGGGCGGGGCCCCAACACAAAAAATCACGAAAGTGATTTTACAAGCTAAGCAAGTTGGGGTTCGGGGCCCCAGCAGAGAGAATTTTATCAAAAAATTCCACAAGCAAAGCAAGCTGGGAGCGGACGACGAATTTAAAAAGAATTCTGTCCCACTCCCCTATACACTACAACTTACTAACAATAAAAAAGCAAGGTCAACGTGTCAGAGAATTATATTCTTGACACTTTTTTGACACTTGCTAGCTTGAAACCCTATTGTATAGGGCTTAACTTATGGAGAGCAAGGGATTCGAACCCTTGAAACGCTTATGGCGCTTACACACTTTCCAGGCGTGCTCCTTCGGCCAGACTCGGACAGCTCTCCTCAATATTAGTTATATAATACATAAAAAAACAGAAGCGATATTTCACTTCTGTTTGTATGACTCCTACGGGACTCGAACCCGTGTTACCGCCGTGAAAGGGCGGTGTCTTAACCGCTTGACCAAGGAGCCATGGCTCCGCAGGTAGGATTCGAACCTACGACCGATCGGTTAACAGCCGATAGCTCTACCACTGAGCTACTGCGGAATAATATGATGGAGCGGGTGATGGGAATCGAACCCACAACATCAGCTTGGAAGGCTGAGGTTTTGCCATTAAACTACACCCGCGTAGTAAACGATTATGGGGCGGTTGAAGGGAATCGAACCCTCGAATGTCGGAACCACAATCCGATGCGTTAACCACTTCGCCACAACCGCCAAAATGATTGAATGGTTCAGGACAGAGTCGAACTGCCGACACATGGAGCTTCAATCCATTGCTCTACCAACTGAGCTACTGAACCGTAATAAGTAATGGCGGTCTCGACGGGAATCGAACCCGCGATCTCCTGCGTGACAGGCAGGCGTGTTAACCGCTACACTACGAGACCTATTAAAATGGTGTATTGCGGGAGGCGGATTTGAACCACCGACCTTCGGGTTATGAGCCCGACGAGCTACCGAACTGCTCCATCCCGCGCTAATATTATTTGCGTCTCAAAAATCAGTACTTATTAAGTATATCATTTAACATTATTGAATGTCAATAACTTTTTTAAATAAATTTTACATTTAATTCATTGAATCTTCATATTAAAATGCGATAATTAATTAATGGTCATCGCCTTTCGAATACTTTATTAGTATATATAGTATCATTAACTTAGTCAATAACAATTCTAAAGTAATTTGTGTAAAAAAACGCTACATTTAAAATATTTTAATTTAAGATACGAATTGGATATTCAATTGTTGAATGAATGGTCTAAATACATATGATTTTTTATATTAAAATCAAAAACAGTCTGGGATATAAATAATATAATGAAGCTATTTTGCAAATTCGCAGTAGCTGACTGAACTGAGAAGACGCTTAACTCAAGCTTTTCTCAGTTCTAGTCATCCCTGCGGGCGGGGCCCTAACAAAGAGAATTTCACTAAGAAATTCTACAAACAAAGCAAGTTGGGAGTGAGACGATGAATTTAAAAGAATTCAGTCCCACTCCCTACTTTGATTAAATTTAATTATTTAAACATTTTTATTATAAATGACACTAACACTTATCTCGTCATGTAATGTTGCATTTTTTCTTGTAACTCAGTGAAGGAAACAAAGCCCTCTTCTTCTAAAAAGTGCCCTCCTTCATCAACAATTTTAGTTTTACCACCCAATTCATTAATTAGTTTTTGTGTTTCTAAATATGACACATAGGCATCGTCTCTTGAAGCAAGTCCGTAGAAATGCTTCACTTTTGATTTAACATTATCATAATCGATACTAAAATCCCCTACTTTAATGGAATCATCAATTTTTACCGCATCTTCTTTAAATCCTGCTATACTGAAAAAGCCTTCAAAGCAGCCATCAACTGATAGGTTTTCAATATATTTTAAAGTAGCTATTGAGCCATATCCATGTGTTACAAAATAAGTATCTGTAGACAAAATATCAATTTGTTGATGTAATTCATGAACCCAGTTGTCTATGTCATCATTTTTATTTTCATCTAAATGAAATAATTGAACATCATAACCTTCTAATTCTAAGTTATGTTGTAACCATGCATACCAATGATTATGCGAATCCCCTATCTGTGAATGAACGATAACTACATTAGTCATTAACGTATGTCCTCCTTAAAATACTAAATTAGGTTAATTGATATAACAAAACACTTTTAAAGAGGTGCCCTGACCTCTGAAAAAGTGTTTAAAACATTATATTTCATCCAATAATTCTTCTACGGCGTTTTTACCTTGTTGAATACAGTCTGGTAGACCAACCGCTTCAAAAGGTGCACCAGTAATTCTAAGTGCTGGATAAGTCTGTTTAACATGTTGTTGAATTTTACGAATTTGACTCATATGTCCAATATGATATTGTGGCATACTTTTAGTCAAACGATTGACAATTGTAAATTCAGGATTGCCTTTAAAGGTCATCATTTTATTTAAATCGCGACGGGCGATTGTTGCTATTTCTTCATCTGTATGATCTTCAACGACAGTATCACCTGGTTTACCTACATACGCTCTAATCAATACTTTACCTTTAGGCGTAGTGAAAGGCCATTTTTTAGTAGTCCAAGTACATGCTGTAATATCCGTCTTACTCGTTCTAGCAATAACAAAACCAGTACCATTATATGTGTTTTCAATATCCTTTTCATCGAATGCAAATACCACTGTTGCTACTGAAGTAGAATCCATTTGATTGAAATATTTAAATGCTTCGTCATGATTAAACCATTTCATAAATGTTTGATGTGGCGTTGTAATTAAAACCCCATCAAATTGTTCACTACCTTGATCAGTCACAATTTCATAATTATCTTTATTAATATGGATATCATTGACAGGTGATTGATATCGAATCGTAACGCCTTTACTTTCTATATTCTCAGCTAACGCTTCAATAAATGAACTTAAACCATGTCGGAATTGCTTAAACTGACCTTTAGGTGCGCCAGGGTATAATTGACGTTGCTTAATACGTTGAGCCTTTTCATGTTGCATACCTTTAATTAAACTGCCATGTGTTTCTTCTTGTTCTTTGAAATTAGGAAATGTACTCATCAAACTTAATCGATCGATATCCGTACCGTATATCCCCCCCATAAGAGGCTCTATTAAATTCTCAAGTATTTCATTCCCTAATCGTCTTCTAAAGAATTCCCCAACAGATATATCATCATCAATTTGTATAGGTGGTATAACTAAATCAAGTCCGGCTCTTAGCTTACCAAATGGCGATATGAGCTTCGTTTTGAGAAACGGTTTAATATCAGTCGGAATCCCCATAATTGACCCACCTGGTATGGGGTACAATTTATTTTTAGCGTAAATATAAGATTGGCCTGTCTCATTCGTAATCAAATCATCTCCCAGACCAATATCTTTAGCTATGTCAGTCATAATCGTTTTACGTCCAAGATATGATTCAGGACCAAGCTCAATTGTATAACCTTCATTACGATATGTTTGAATCTTTCCTCCAGGTCGATTAGTCGCTTCAAAAATGGTTACATCTACATCTGGTGTATAATGTTTTAAATAATATGCACTTGCAAGTCCAGTTATACCTGCACCAATGATTGCCACTTTTTTACTCACAATGAGTCCCTTCCTTTATTAAAAAACTGTTTTGATTTCATCCACAATTGCATGGATAAATAATGGATCCGTATTAGGCATTTTTGGACGATAATAATTTGCACCTATCTCATCACATACGACTTTACATTCATAGTCATTATCATACAGTACTTCCAAATGTTCACATACAAATCCTACTGGTGTATAAATAAAATGTTTATAGTGATGGTCATTGTACAATGCTCTAGTTAAATCTTGCACGTCCGGTCCTAACCATGGTGTTCCAGTATTCCCCTCGGATTGCCAACCTTGAGCAACGTGTTTAATATTCGAAGCTGCTTGTAATCGGTTCATTGTATCCTTTAATTCATTAGGATATGGATCATTATTTTTCTCAATTAAACCTTTAGGCAAACTGTGTGCAGAAACAACCAAGATGGTCTCATCGTGTTCATCTTGTGGGATTTGCGCTAACGTTTCATTAATTTTATTTGTCCAATACTCGATAAATTTAGGTTGGTGATAATAATGTTCAACATGGTGTAGCTTAATGCCATACTTATCCGCTTCCTCTTTAGCACGTTTATTATATGAACCAACCGAGAAGCTAGAGTAATGTGGTGCCAACACTACAGTTACTGCTTCTTCAATACCGTCATTGTGCATTTTTTCAACAGCTTCTTCAATATATGGAGAAATATGTTTCAATCCTAAATACAATTGAAATTCAACATCTTCATATGATTCATTTAACGCATGCGTCAACGCTTCAGCTTGTCGATCAGTTGTGCCAGCTAAAGGAGAAAGTCCTCCTATAAATTCATAACGATCTTTTAGATCTTGCAACTCTTCTTCAGTTGGTCTCTTACCATGTCTTATATCTGTGTAATATGGTTCAATATCGCTTTCTTTATATGGTGTCCCATATGCCATAACTAATAAGCCTATTGTCTTAGTCATTAAATAAAACCTTCCTTAATCTTTTTTGAATTCTATGTGTTATTTACTTGTATAATCATGAACAAATTGGGTTACACGTTTTAATGTTTCTGGTTTAACTTCAGGGAAAACACCATGTCCTAAATTAAAAATGTGTTTCCCTCTCTCCATACCTTCGTCGAGAATAGCACGGATTCTCTTTTCTAATACATCCCAAGGCGCAAGTAAAAGTGATGGATCTAAATTACCTTGTAGTGTTTTATTGACGCCCATATTTGTCGCTGTCGTAATAGACGTACGCCAATCTAGTCCTAATACATCGATTGATAAGTCATTCCATTCATTAATAAGATGACTTGCTCCTACCCCAAACATAATGATAGGTACATCATATTGCGCTTTTATGCCATTGATTAACTTATTCATAGACGGTTTAATGTAATAGCGATAATCCTCGATATTTAATGCGCCTACCCATGAATCAAAGATTTGAATAAGTTCTGCACCTGCTTCAATTTGAGCTACTACGTAATCAATTGAAACTTGTACAAGATGGTCCATTAAGGCAAACCAAGTTGCTTCATCCCCGTACATCATTGCTTTCGTAAAATTATAATTTTTTGAAGGACCACCCTCAATCATATAAGAAGCCAACGTAAATGGTGCACCTGTAAAGCCAATTAGAGGTACGTTCAACTTCTCTTGTGTTAGCAATTGAATCGTTTCAAGTACATATGGCACATCTCTTTTGGGATCAATTTGCGTGAGTTTTTCAACATCAGATACAGATTTAATTGGATTACTGATAACTGGTCCAATGCCTGATTTGATGTCGACATCCACGCCAATTGGTTTCAAAGGTGTCATGATATCTTTATATAAAACCGCTGCGTCAGTATTATAATTATCTACTGGTAATTGCGTTACATAAGCACATAATTCAGGTTGGTGAGTAATGTCAAACAATGAGTATTTTTCTTTTAATTTTCGATATTCTGGTTGTGATCGGCCGGCTTGGCGCATAAACCATACAGGTGTATGAGATGTTTTTTCACCTTTTATTGTTTGTAAAATTGTCTTATTTTTATTATGCACCTTATAGTCCTCCTAAATTAAAATCATTCTTATCTATAATATCATATGCTAATATAATTATCGTTTATGCACACTTAAATGTCATAAAAAAGACAAAGCATAAATGTACATTTCAATTCATTAAATTATAATAATTTATTAATCTTAATTATAGTATATTTAAGCATTTAAAAATATCCCTCAAACAGACTAATTCGTTTTCAAAATTTTTTAAATATTACATTCATTTAGTATAGCTAGACTTATGAATTAATCGTATAATATAAGCAACAAAGGAGGTATGAGTCATGAACATATATACAACATATGGGACTTATGGTTACTTAAATCAAATTAGAACTAAAAATACTGAAAGAAATCTGTTTTTATTTTCAACAGACGATTCTTCAGTCATTATTGAAGAAACAGATGACACATCTATTTTAAAACATCCAACGGTTTATACGACGGTTAAAGCAATTAACGATTTAGATCAAACACATTTTTATTCGGCAATATTTATTCCATCATCTGATGATCATGTACATCAGTTAGAAAAACGTATTGCAAATTTAGAGTTGAATTTTGATAACGTTGCTGGGTTTAAGAGCTATCGCTTTTTAAAACCTGTACAAGGAACAACTTATAAGGTTTATTTTGGCTTCGCTAACCGACAAACATACGAAGACTTTAAAGAAACTGACACGTTTAAGGACTATTTTTCAAAAGATGCCTTAAGACATTATTTCGGTTCGAGCAGTCAACATTCAAGTTATTTCGAAAGATATTTATACCCAATTAAAGATTAGTAAATCAAAAAGTTGCCTTTTAACTAGTAACATTTGAATATGTGCTAGCTAAAGGCAACTTTTATTAATCTTTGAGCAATGATTCTTGATATTGTAATTTTTCAATTGTACTTCTAATCGTTAACCACCCTACTATAAAGAAGATAAGCGCGAAAAAGAAATACTGCGGGTAAATACTAATAAATGTAATTGAAAAAATAAGTCCTATGATTAACATTAGTCGATATAAAAACTTTTCGTACCCTTTTATCACTTCAACATCTGACACTGGCCAAACCTGAGGCCATAATCCATAGGCTTGTTGTGTATAAAATTGGGACATTTGTAATAATGTTATATACATGAATAAACATCCAATAATCGCAGAAACGATTGGGAAAGATAACCAAATCATTAATACTAATGCAATTATAATTAAACGCAGAATAATACTAAATGCATCTCTTCCACGAACAAAACTTCGAGTGAAAAGGTAAAGATACATATTTTTCGAATTAAATTTACGACCTTTAGGTATTGGTAAAAAAACATCTAAATATCTACGTCGAACCGCTGTTTCTTTTAAGTGCTTAACATCTGTGAACATATTTACAAATTTATAGTAATTCGTATGATGTCTTTCTTCTATGCTAATCATTCGCTCCCAAGGATATAAATTTGAATGGTTAGCTTTAGGAAGTAGAAACGTTGCACTTAATAAAATAAGTGTAAAGACGATTCCCCAATACATTTGATAGCCTAGGACTAAGTCAAAGGTTACTAAATTAAATAGAAATAGAATGATACTGATGCTCCAACTTGATTTTCTGATTTGATACCATTGCCATCTCAATTTCAACCCTAGCCAAGGATGGATTAAAGTTAAAATACTAAAAATAATATAAGGTGTTAGTACATGATCATCTAATTTAGAAAATAATGGGAACAAGATAATGAGTAATACGATTTGAATAGCAATTCTATTAAAATAACTATATCGTAAACTCAACTTCATATAGTCCTTCATGTGTGTTTCAAACGGAAGTAAAAATATTCTATCTGCATCTTTCAAAAATGTTCGTATCGGAAAGATAGATGTCAAGGCTAACAATACGCTCGCACACAATGCATAATCAATATCGTTAGGAATATGTTGTAACCATTGACCATATCCTAATATAAACGCTCCTAATAAAATTAAAAGAAACACTGAAAAATGACCATTGAAAATAAACTTATTATAATAGCTTTTTTCTTTTCGAATTGCATCTAATCTCGTTCTAAATAAAGACGTAGCTGATTTATCCATCTGCTTTACCACCTTGTGTGACATGTATATAGATGTCATCAAGTGTGCGACCATGTAAACCAGTTTGTTCGCGAAGTTCCTCTAAATCCCCAAATGCAACCACTTTCCCTTTATCTAAAATGATAAAGCGATCACAATATCGTTCTGCAGTCGCTAAAATATGAGTACTCATCAAAACCGTACGCCCTTCGTTTTTCTTTTCAACCATCAAATCTAACATTGATTGAATCCCTAATGGATCGAGACCTAAAAATGGTTCATCTATAATATATAATTCCGGGTTCACTATGAAAGCACAGATAATCATTACCTTTTGCTTCATTCCTTTAGAGAAGTGGCTTGGGAATACTTTCAACTCATTCTCTAATCGAAAAGTTTTAAGTAATGGACGTGCACGTTTCATTGCTTCTTCTTCACTTATTTGATAAGCCATTGCTGTCATGGCGATATGCTCTTCCAATGTTAATTCTTCATATATGATGGGTGACTCAGGAATATAAGATAACTTCTTGCGATACACTTCGATATCATCGGTAATCTCAGTATTTGAGATAGAAAGTTTACCTTCTGTTGGCGTTAGTAAGCCTAACATATGTTTAATGGTTGTACTCTTACCTGCACCATTTAATCCAATTAAACCAACAATTTCTCCTGTTTTTAATTCAAAATTTATATCTTCAATAACAGGACGTTTTCCGTAACCTCCTGTCAAATGTTCAACTTTGACTGTCATATGGCACCTCCATGACTATCATTGTACCAAAATTAGCTTTTAACTACTAAAATTACAATTACTTCATTAACGAAATTTTTAATGAGTAATGCTATAATAAGCTATAAATACGTAAAAGGAGTGCATTCAAATGGCTGAAACAGTATTTAGTAAAATTTTATCTGGAGAAATTCCAAGCTTCAAAGTTTATGAAGATGAATTTGTTTATGCATTTTTAGATATTTCTCAAGTAACTAAAGGACATACGTTACTTATTCCTAAAAAAGCATCACCTAATATCTTTGAAACAGATGAAGAGACAATGGCACATATTGGTGCAGCCTTACCTAGAGTCGCTAACGCAATTAAAAAAGCCTTCAATCCTGATGGTTTAAATATCATTCAAAACAATGGTGAGTTTGCAGATCAATCTGTATTCCATATTCATTTTCATTTTCTACCACGTTACGAAAATGATATCGACGGCTTCGGCTATCATTGGGAAACGCATGAAAATGAAATCAATGATGAACAAAAACAAGCTATCGCTAATCAAATCAAAGCTCAATTTGAATAATTCTGCATATTGAATGTCATTTTAGGGTAATATACAATTAAAATTGGCTTGTCGACATATGTTTGATATAGAAATAGAAATTGTTATGATTTCACTATTCTATTATTATCCGATAACGACATAACAAGTGAGGAGAATAAAACATGAAAGTATCACGCGTATTATTTGGTATTACTGTGGGAGTGGCATCTGGAATCGCTGTTTCTTGGTTAAACCGTGATGATCAAAGTGTAAAAAACAACACAATTGATGCGAAAGAACCTACTGGATCTCGTTCTGAACTAGAACGTGAGATAGCATCACTTAAACGTAATTTTTATAATATTATAGATTATGCGAAACAAGTTAAGAATGATGGTGTCTCTTATGGTAGTGACATTGGTGATGAATTTAAAACACTCATTGGTGATTTTAAATCTGACATTAATCCAAACATTGAAAAACTACAATCCCACATTGAGAACTTACAAAACCGTGGCGAAGAAATAAGTAATACTTTTTCTAAAGATAATAAATAATGTAAGAAATTAGAGTGGTGTAAGATTCATTTTGAATTAACACCACTCCTTTTATATTTATAGCAAATTGGACTTGACTGTTTACATTGATAGTTAGATAATACGTAGCGTATATAATTAAGACCTATTAAGAGGTGTCCTTATGTTCCTATGTAAACGTCAAATTGACATTCATGCACGGTTTGGTGTGCCAAGAATCGCATTTTTAAGTTTTACGATTACTATCATCGCGTTTTTAATAAGTTATGAAATCATGTACTATTTTGTGAATACACCTTTATCAGATCGTCATTTTATGATTTTATTAGTATTCGCTGTATTGATGTACCCTATTCATAAATCAATCCACTTGCTCTTTTTCTTGCCTTATATGAATTCATTTAGAATTCATAAATTAAATAAGAAGCGGTGGTTACCTTATTTCAACACTTATGTAAGCACGCCAGTCCATAAACTATATTTTTGTATTAACTTGATTTTACCTTTCGTATTAATCACTTTCATTTTAATTGTATTAACGATGCATTTCCCACAATATGGCCACTATTTTATGTTTTTATTGGCTTTAAATTTTGGCATATCTGTAATGGATTTTTTATATCTTAAAATTATTATTTTTTCAAATGAAGGTCATTTTATAGAGGAACATCAAACAGGTATTAATATTTTAAATAAAGTGCCCTACCAATCATTTCATTAAAACAAACCATATCGAACTTAAAGCATGTCGCATGTTTCAGGTTCGATATTTTTTAATACTTAAGTCCGATTAAATCTCGTACTTTAGCAGTATCTCGCCTATTTCTAATTGGTGATGCTTTCATAATATGTTATAGTAACTTTGTTATTAATGTAAAAGGAGCTATCAACCATGAAAATTATGAATAAATTAATTGTTCCAGTAACTGCAAGTGCTTTACTTTTAGGTGCTTGTGGATCAAATGCAACAGATTCTGAAAGTAATACATTAATCTCTTCCAAAGCTGGAGATGTAAAAGTTAAAGATGTAATGAATAAAATTGGTGATGAACAAATTGCAAGTACATCATTTAGCATTGCATTAAATAAAATTTTAGAAGATAAATACAAGGATAAAGTCGATACAAAAGATATCGATGATGAAATAAAAAAAGAGCAAAAACAGTATGGTGGTAAAGATCAATTTGAAAGCATGCTTAAACAACAAGGTATGACTTTAAATGATTATAAAGAGCAGAAAAAACTTGCTGCATACCAAAAACAATTACTTGCTGATAAAGTTAAAGTGTCTGATAAAGAAATCAAAGATAACACTAAAAAAGCTTCTCACATTTTAATTAAAGTGAAATCAAATAGTGATGATAAAGAAGGTTTATCAGATAAAAAAGCAAAAGAAAAAGCTGAGAAAATTCAAAAAGAAGTTGAAAAAAATCCAGAAAAATTCGGTGAAATTGCTAAGAAAGAATCTATGGACGCTTCAAGTGCCAAGAAAAATGGTTCTTTAGGTTATGTTGTCAAAGGACAAATGGTAAGCAAATTTGAAAAAGCTTTATTCAAATTAAAAGAAGGTCAAGTTTCAGATGTAGTTAAAACCGACTACGGTTACCATATTATTAAAGCTGATAAAGAAAACGACTTTGATAAACAAAAATCTAAATTGAAAGCTAAACTAATAGAACAAAAAGTACAAAAAAATCCAGAAATTTTAACTGATGCTTATAAAGATTTATTAAAAGAATATGATGTTGATTATAAAGATAGTGATATTAAAAAAGCTGTAGAAAACACTATCCTAAATCCTGATAAACTTAAACAACAACAATCGTCTTCAGATAGTTCTTCATCAGCATCAAGCTTATCTTCATAATTTTCAAAGATACTAATTAAAAATGAAAGCGCAAGTTAGACCACATCATAAAGTCTAGCTTGCGCCTTTTATTTAGTCATAACAATTTATAAAATAAGCGTTTTTACTTTCCATCGTAAATTGACTTTACATAATGGATAAAGTAAAAACGCTTTTTTATTAATCTAATTTTTCTGGATTGTAGAACTGTCGATTTTCCATACCAAAAATACGTTCGGTAAATTGACCTTTATCTGTTTTCTTAAATGCTTTTTCAAACATATTCATCTTCGCGTCAATATTATCAATAAAGAATAATATTTCTGCTTCTTTTAAGTGTGGTAACTTAGGTGAACCAAATTCCATTTTACCATGATGGGCTAAAATCATATGTCGAAGTAACATGACTTCTTCACCATCAATTCCTAGTTCCCTAGCTGCGTCCGCAACTTCATCACTCGCTATCGAAATATGACCTAGTAAATTACCTTCAACCGTATACGTTGTTGCTACAGGTCCACTTAGTTCCCTTACTTTACCTAGATCATGTAAAATAATTGAACTATATAATAAGCTACGATTTAACAATGGATAAATATCACATAATGATTTGGCTATTTCTAACATGGTTAGCACGTGATAACTCAATCCGCTGGCAAAATTGTGATGATGTGAGCTTGCAGCTGGATACGTAAAGAATTTATCTTGGTACTTTTTCAATAAATGACGTGTGATACGCTGTAAGTTTGCATTTTCAATATCTAAAATATAGTGTGAAATGTTCTCTTGGATTTCGTCAGGTGTCAAAGGTGCACCATCTACAAAATCTTGTGTCTTTAAGCCATCTTCAGGTTTAGCTAATCTAAACTGATTGACTTTCATTTGTTTGCGACCTCGATAGTTAATGACATCGCCTTTAACCCAAACAATCGTCTCTGGTTTAAGTATTTGCATATCTTCTTTACTCACTGTCCATAGTTTGGCTTCAATGTCACCACTTTTATCTTGTAAGAATAATGTCATATAATCTTTTCCTTGAGCAGTAACACCTTGTGTAGCTCTATGGATTAAGAAGAAATTATCAACCGAATCTCCTGGATTTAGCTTTTCTACATTTCTCATCGTTTTCCGCCTTCCTCTACTTTATTTAATATGAGCATCTCTTTAGAAGGAATTGCAGTATCTTTCATACAAGTGAAGTACAATACTTGATAGTCTTTAGCTAATTCTCTTAAATAGTTTAACATCATTGATTTTCTTTGTTTATCAAAATGAACAAATGCATCATCTATAATGATTGGGAATGGATAATATGGTCTTAATATCTTAATCAAACTAATTCTAAGTGCAATATATAATAATTCTTTCGTTGATTGACTTAGTTCAAGTGGGTGATACATTTGACCATTATTATGTTTAACCATTATTGTGTCATTTTCGTAGGTAATCAAATTATAATTACCTTGTGTGAGTGATGTGAAAATATTGACAGCTTCATTGATCACTTGTGGTAAACGCTTGTCCTTGATTTGCTTAATATGTTCATTAATAAGTGCTTCTAGATAACTTAAACTTGCCCAATCTTTAGCTAAATCATTCATTCTATTTTTTAAGTTATAGTATTCGTGTCTTAACTTAGATAATGTTTTGTCTGTTTCCATATAATTAATTTGAGCGGTCAAGTCACTGACTTCTGTTTGTTTATCTAAATATTGGTCATTATAGTCATCTACTTGTTTCGCAAGCGTAGCGTCTTCTTCTTCTAATTGCGCAGTTGTCTTTTCGCTTAAATCTGAACTATCTTCATATGAGAAATCTTGGTTCTCAAGATATAATGTTAAATCATTAAATCTAGTCAATTGTTGATGATAAAGTTGATATTGCTCATACGATTGATAGTATGCCTCTTCACTTGAAACTTCGATATAGTTAAATAATGTATCAATTGTATGCTCATTTTCTTCAAGTTGTTCTTTCAATTGTTTTAATTCATTACTTAATAGCTCGATTTGATTTTTAAGTTGTTCTTTTTTCTCTCTTTTACTTTCATAATTAGAAATCCAATTTTTTAAATCCGTAAATAATGAAGCTTTATTGAATGGACTAATTTCATGTTCAGTATATTCATGTGCAGTTTGATAAAATTGATCCAATTTTTGATTTACTTCTTGATGTTGATGCTTTAATTTATTGCGATAACTATCATTTGATTTCAGTTGATTCATTGTTTTGAAGCTATCAAGCAATAAATCATCTGTCATGTTATTCGGCAATTTCAAATTGGCTTTAACTTCATCTAATTGATGCGTAAGCGTATTGATTTGTTCTTCTGTTTTTTGTAGTAAACTTTCTTGATGATTTAATTTATTTGCTAAGACGCTCTTATTATTACTTGCGTTACTCCAACGCTCGCGAAGTTGAAATTGTTGATCTAAATCGAAGTTTAAATCATATTCAGATTCTAAATCATTTATTTGTTGTTCTAAATCATTTATTTCTTCACTAATTGATTCACTATAATCAATTTCCTTCGTTCTTACTAAGAAAATACCAATAATAAAGACTACTGTTAAAATCGCAAAGATAATACCAAATATAAGGTTCTGCGTTACAAATGAGAAAATGGTTAAACCTAATCCGATGACTGAAAGCACTATGAAACTTAGTCTTAACCACCAATTTCTTTGTTGTTTTCTTTCTTTATCGGAATTAAATGTATCTTTGAGTTTGTTATACAGGTTTTCTTTTTCGTGTAATTCGAGTTTTTGTTGATTATATTGCTTTTTCTTATCTAAAGCGTCTTCAGGGACTAATTCTTTTTCTAAATGATCAATTTCTTGTGTCAGTGCATTTTGTTCGATTTGATTTTCATCAATGGATCTTTCGATTTGTTGTTTCAATACGTTCTGTTCATTACGCGCTTTAATCGTTTCGCTAACATAGTTTTTCTTGGCGTCTGATGTGTCAGTATCGTGATGAACTTCTTGCCAACCAATACTGGATTTCAAATCTACTTCTTGACGTTCATAATCATCGATGTCTTGTTCGAGTGCAGAAGATTTCAGTTCAGCCTGTTGCATTTCATTTTCGTCACGTGTTAAATCATAAATATGTTTAGCAGTAGTTTCATTAGAAACTACAATTGCATTATATTCATGCTCTAATTGCTTTAATTTCTCTTCACGCAAGCTTATATCTCTAGTTAATGATTGTTTGTAATTTGAAGCTGTTTCATAGCGTTCAATCCCCTTCTCAGGAAAACGCAATGGCTCGATGTTTAATCTCTGTTCTAGATCTTTCCATTCTTGGGCTTGCTCATGTATAGCGAGTTGCTTCTGTTTACTTTCATGCATTTTAGATAATTGGTTTAAATTTGCTTTTAAATGTTCCAAATGACGTTGTGACTTATCTCTATCATCTACTAAACGATGATACTCATCCACCTTCGCCTCTTCTTCTCTAATTTGCGCTTCTAACTGTTTCAGTTCCTCAAGTTGTTGATTAAGTATTGGATTTTTACCCGCTTTTTTATACAATGTTGTTTTCTTTTGACTGACCATTTTATTCATCATAGTAAATTCTGATGAACCGAGTGCGCCAGCTTCAAGTAAATAACTTTGTAATTGATCTTCATCTAAATTACGGTGAATATCTTGTAATCCAAGCACATTAAATGAGAAGATACCTTGATATGTTTTTTTAGAAATATAGTTTAATTTTTTCTTGAGCCATGCTTCATCACGAATTAAGCCATTTTCCAAATAAACTTTCACATCACCTGAAACGCTACCTTTAACGCGCTCAACAACAATTTCTGATTGGTCATCTAGAATAAGCGTCAGTTTACCCCCATACTGATTTCCCATACGAGGTTCTAATCGAGGCTCTTTTTCTTTTTTAGAAGGGAAGCCAAATAAAATGGAATGGATGAAAGCTTGAATCGTTGATTTACCCGCTTCATTCTCTCCAAAAATCTCAGTAAATTCACGATTAAATTCAATCTTACGATGTACAAATTGTCCATAACCATAGATTTCTAAAGATTTAATGATCATCACTTTCACCTCTCATATCTGCTTTTAAAATATTTTCAGCACGATTAACCAGTTCAACCTTATCAAAATCAGTATAGTCTTCTAAATATTTAGAAGCTCTAGGATTTAAATACAATTCCGTCATTGCTGCTTCAAATACTTTATTATCTTTGATTAAATCAGCTGAAAATTCCCTGACAAGAGGTGTTTCATCCATTTGGATATAATTAAATGTTAGCGATTCTATCATTACAAAATGGTGTTCATTCTCTTCGTAATCGTCAATCATTTCCTTAATCTGACTAATATCATGAGAAGATAATGGCTTATCACTATCTAAATTAACCGTTAATCTATAAAACGCTTTTCCATTAGAACGAACGCTTTCTTTGAATGATTGAATTGCTTCATAAATCCCTTGTTTAGAAACTTTATCTGTGTTAATTGTTGCTTCTTCAAATCGAATTTGCTGCGTTGGAATAAATGTTGCATTTAATCTTAAATGATCACCCTCAACTAATAAACATCCTTTAGGCCCTTGTTCGCCAAAGTGACGTCCTTGTATGTTACCCGGATAATGTATTGGGGGCATGTCGCTTAATTCTTGTCTTTCATGAATATGACCTAGCGCCCAATAATGATATAATTTCTGATTTAAATCCTCTAAAATAAATTCAGTGTATCGATCTTTAGTTGACGATTTACTGTATGTACCATGCAGCATGCCAATATGGATTCCTTTTTTACCTTGACTCGATGGAAATTCATCAATCTTATTCTCATAACTTGTATCATGTTGATAACTAAAACCATGGATAAAAATGGTTTCTCCATCTTTAGTAATAGCTTGATAAGTTTCTACTCTATTAGAGAATACTGAAACATTATCTGGCCAATCGTTCGTAATTTTTTCAGTTAATGGGTCATGATTACCATGACTTATATACACAAAAATTTGCTCTTTTTCTAATCGTTTAAATTGTTCTTTCAAAAATACTTCAGCACGCAATGTTCGATTCTCACTATCAAATAAATCTCCAACGATGAGAACAAAATCAACTTCTTCTTTCAATGCAGTATCGACAATCTTCTTAAAGCTTTCATACGCACTGTTTTGAACATCTTCAAAAATGGATGGCGCCAAATGACTTTTAGATTTAAAGGGGCTGTCGAGATGCAAATCCGCACAGTGAATAAATTTTATCATTGATATTAGCTCCTTAATAGCATGTTCATATATCTTTATGTATTCCTATATTTTACCATAATTTGATTACTCGGGTCGAAGAACTTATGCATTAAAAAACATACTAAGATTA
>NZ_JAESLA010000004.1:0-9384 GCF_017892405.1 Staphylococcus sp. GDY8P85P
TTAATACGGATTTAAAATCCAGGGGAGTGCACAGTCTACTTCTCTCTACAACTATAAAAAATAGCTGTGAAAAAATCTATCGTCATAGATTTCTTCACAGCTAATCTTAGTATGTTTACATATCTCCAATCTAAAACATTGTCTTCTAATTCCTCAATCGGCATGGAGATTGCTCCAGGGAAATAGCCACTTTCATATTCTTCTGTGGGACGCACATCTAATAATAATAGTTCACCATTTTCAACTGGAGAGAGATAGTGAACAAAAACAGAAGCCTGTTCAAGGATTGAAGTACAATGATTGAAAAAACGTGCATTTCAGTATTTTAGAATGCATGTTTTGTTGGCATATAAACGTATAACATAATCATCTATGTAAACATTATATACGCGATTAGGAGTGTCACACTAGATAGACAAATTGAAGTAATAAAGATAACGATAGAAGGTTTAAGTGCGCTTGAGATGACGTCTTTTAAAACGATATTTAACCCCAAAGCGACCATTGCCATTAACATACATAACGTTGTGATGACATTAATAATATTCATCAACATTGAAGGTATAGGGATAAACGTATTTATACAAGCCATTAAAATAAAGCCAATTAGAAAATAAGGAATATGAACTTTTTGTTGTTGTTGATCTGAATTTGATTGATAACGCATATACAGAATTAAGACAATACTTAATGGAATGAGTAAAAAAACACGACCTAATTTTCCAAGTAAAGCAAACGTCATTGTCTCTGGTCCACCAATACCTGCTGCTAAAACGACTTGAGCGATTTCATGTAAACTTATACCTGCCCAAGCGCCATAAGTTATCGCAGGTATTTTAAAAATAGCCTCGATGGCTGTATACATTAGCGCAAATATAGTTCCAACTAGCGCAATAATACCTACACTGATTGCGGTGTCTTTTTCTTTAGATTTTAAAATTGGTGCTGTAGCAGCAATAGCTGCAGCGCCACATACACCTGTACCGATACCAAGTAGTATAGAGATATCTTTATTTCCTTTAAGCATACGATTTAAAATTAAAGTTAAACTAATTGAGAAGATAATGACGAATATATCAATTAGTAATAATTTCCAGCCTTTGCCTAGAATATCTCCCATATTTAGTTTTAATCCATATAAGATAATCGCAAATTTTAATAAACGCTTCGATGCAAAAGTAATACCAGGACGAAGATGTTCTGGATAACCTTTGATTTGGCGGTATATCATCGCACAAATGATTGCAATAGCTAAAGCCCCAATTGTATGTAAAATAGGAAATTGAGCTAATATATAACTGGTAATTGCAATCACAAATGTAAATATAATGCCTTTTATAAATGACGCTTGCGTTAATGATTTCATATGTATTTCTCACCTCAATATGAAATCTTAGCACGTTATCGTTATAACGTTAAATAAATAATTAGTATAGTATCTATATCAAAAATGATATATTAGACTTGAAGGAGAATGATACATGGATCCGTATAAGGTATTAATTGAAGTAATCAAAACAGAAAGTTTTACTAGAGCAGCAGAAAATTTATATACGTCACAACCGTCTGTTAGTCGAGATATTAAACGTCTAGAATTAAAATATAATGTAAATATATTTGAATTTAAGTCTCCATATTTAAAACTAACGAATGATGGAGAAAAGCTTTTACAATATGCATTGCAACGGGAAAGTATTGAACAAGAATTATGGCAAAATTTAGCATCTGAATCCGAAACCATCGCAGGCACGCTAACGGTCGGAAGTAGTTATACATATGGTGAATATTTATTATCAGAAAAACTCACCATCCTTATGCAACAACATCCGAAGTTACATATTCATTTACGTATTAATAATTCAGATTCTGTTATAAACGATATTAAACACAATAGAGTAGATATTGGTATTGTAGAAAAAGATATTCAAGATAATGCGATAGAATGTAAAACAATAATTGAAGATGAAATGGTGTATATTTATAAAAAATCAATTAAACCTAGAATGGATATATGCTTCGTTAGAGAAAAAGGATCAGGAACGAGATTTTATCAAGAGGCAGGACTTTCCGAACTAAAATTAAATCCCTATTTAGTAGAAATTAATAATATTAGTATTATTAAACAAATGGCAGAGGCTGGAAATGGATTTGCTATTATTTCCAAATCAGCAATTAATCCTGAAGATTATGAAAATTTAGTGATAAAAACACTTAATGTGAAACGTCATTATTATCTAGTTAAACATGTTGATAAATATATCGATAAAAATATTAGAACTGTCATTGAAACGATTATGGAATAATATATATAAGATGTGGAGGGGGACAAAATTTATCTTAAATGCGCTGTCTCCAGTGTGCTTAGCTTGAGCAATGTCTTAATGAAATACTCTCTGTTGGGCGCCTCAATCACAAGGATGACTAGAACTGGGACAAGCTTGACTTAAGTGCCTTCTTAGTTCAGTCAGTTACTGCGAATTTGCAAAATAGCATTATTATATTATGTATGTTTCAGACTCCAATTTTTTATTGTCGCGGTGAGGAATATAATGTGTCATTTTTTAATTTCAAGCATTTTATGCTAATGCAAAATAGAATGGAATTTAAGCTTTTAATAAAAATACATATAATTGTGTTACTATATATGTAATTTACCGAATAATTTGACAATTTTAACTGGAGGCGATATCGATGATGTTTGGTTATCAAGTGAATGAACATGTGACGTTAAAAATATTAGAAGAGCGTGAAGCGGATCAACTTTTCAACTTAGTAGATAGCAATCGTGATTATTTAGGCGAGTTCTTGCCATTTGTCGAATATACAACTGATGTTGCGCACAGTAAGACATTTATTCAGTCGGCGTTACAACAATTTACGCGTGGTGACGGCTTTCATTGTGGCATATGGTATGACGATGAACTTGTAGGTGTCATCGGCTTGCATTATTTAGACCTTGTTAACAAACGTACGTCTATCGGTTATTATTTGGCTGAGCATTTTCAAAAAAAGGGAATTATGACGGCATGCACAAAGGCGTTGATTCGCTACGTGTACGAAACGTTTGATATTAACCGCGTAGAAATTCAAATGTCGACACGAAATCCGAAAAGTAGGGCCATACCTGAACGACTTGGTTTTACGCAAGAGGGTGTGTTGAGAAGTAACGAACGTTTACGTGGCAAGTTCTCGGATAGTTATGTGTATAGTTTGTTGAGAGAAGAGTATTATAATTAAGCATTTTATACTTATCAGTTCGATTTGACGTTGGATTTAAGTTATTCTACATTTGAACCAACGGTCTTTAATCATAAATTGATAAGGCGTTTTGATACATAAACAAAAAGAATATAAATGAAGAACCTAAATGGTGTATCGTTTTTAATTATACTTCAACTATATTTCTTTTATTGGCATAATAAGTGTTATTTTTCTTCCTTTCTTTGATATCATGAAAAATATTGTCCCACTATTTTTCATGATGAGATTATTAATTAACATCATTCCAAATATTTATATGAAGAATATTTTCATTGTATATTTCTCTTCATATTAATAATAATTAAAATAATTATTTGATAAATTACACATTATCTTGAACAAAGAAAATAACGCTAAGATACGCTCACCTTTGAATAAGAGCGTATCTTAGCGTTTTTGTATAAATTTAAATATTATATGATTATAATTTAGCTTGCCATTTATCTGTCCAGACTAAATCATTTGGCACGCCTTTGAAATCTGACTCGCCCATGATTTTATCTACAACGGTTTCTAATGTTGTTTTATTTGAATGGTACGCGTTGATATAGGCTTTGACCATTGTTGCATCATGTAAGTGTGTTGTGAAATTGAGTGATGTAAAGACGGTAGGCACTTCATGAACGTACCATGGAATTTCGTTACTCATTGCAGTTGACCATCGGATGCGATAGTTATTTTCAGCAGCGTATCCAACGATATTTGCGAATACGAGTGCAGCATCAACGTTATCACGATATTCTAATGTTTTACCTTTTACACGTGTAGAGCCATCATTAACTGTCACATTAAATCCACGATCTTCTAGAATAGATACTAAGTTATGTTCGACAGTGTCATCTGATTTGTAAATACCATTTTTCTCACCTTCGATAATATACAAGCGTATATTCTTGTGTGTTTCAGGGCGTATTGGTAATTGATCTAATGTGTTCTTCACTAATGTGATGCCTAAATCGGCAGCTTCTTGTTGCATTGCCAAGTGTTCATCACAACCGATAACGCTAAGTTCGTCTTCATTTTTAAGTAGTGTACCCTGTGCTTGCTTTTTAGGTAAATGTATTTTAGCTTTTAGTCCTAGAATACGTCTTACAGCATCATTTAGACGGTCGTCAGTGATCACGCCGTCTTGATAACCGTTTAACATGAACTGGAAGTCTTCTTCTAAATCATTGAAGAATAAGAACATATCGCAACCGGCAGCAATCGCTTGAGGCACATAGTCTTCACGTTTCATGGCTGCAGTCATACCTAACATATGACTTGCGTCTGTTACGACTAAGCCATTAAAAGCTAAGTCGTCTTTTAATAAATCGGTAATTAATTCTTTAGATAATGTTGCTGGTAAAATGTCTTTGTCTGCTAACTCAGGATTGAGTTTTTTAGAATAATGAGGTAATGCAATATGACCTGACATGATCATTTCCACCCCATTATTAATGTGATTTTCATAGACTTTTCGGAAACTTTGATCCCATTCATCTGTTGTCATTTCATTTACACCTAATACAAGGTGCTGATCGCGTTCTTCAGTACCGTCACCCGGGAAATGTTTAATACAAGTGATCATATCTTGTGTTTCATTAAAGCCATTAATAAAGGCATTGGTATATTTAATCACGGTTTCTGCAGTTGTTCCATATGCACGTGTGTTCACAATTGTGTTACGCCAATTTTTTAAAATATCAACGCAAGGATCAAAGTTAATGTTAACGCCAAGTGCTTGTGATTCTCGACCAGATACGTAACCTGCATTATAAGCGACTTTACTGTCTTGAGCGGCTTCACATTGAGCTGCTGAAGCGATATACGTACCGTTTTTACAAGCTCCATTGCCACCAGAGTCACAGTTTGCAGCGACAAGTAAAGGCACTTTACTATGTTGTTGTAAATCGTTTAATAGCGCTTGAACTTGTTGCTTGTTTCCGCCTTGATAGCGGGCACCACCGATATGATATCGATTTAAAATATCTTTATTTGTATACTCAGAATCGTTAAAGTCGCCATCTTCTTCTAATGAAAATAAATTAAAGAATAATTGTCCTATTTTTTCTTCATCAGTTAAATGTGACAATGTCTCTTCAACCCATTGAATTTGTTCGTCATTTAAAAAGTAAGGTTTAGCTTTCAAATCTACTCGTGCCATAGTTATCATGCTCCTTTTCTAGTCAAAATTATTATAAAATTGTTGAATTACATGTTCTTGAATAGTATTATCAAACTGATTATTAATGAATAAATTTAAGTATTTGTCTTTAAATTCAAGCCAAGATGTCGCTTCGTTTCCAGCTAAAATTGGATAGAATAACACATCATTATCTTGTGCCGCTTGCATATCGCCTTTAGCATCACCTAGAACGAGTACTTGATTTGCATCGTATAAACGTTTGAGTTGATTAATGCAATGTTTTTTTGTGCCAGCTTCTTGCGCGAAGATGCTAGTTATAAAAGGTGTGAGTTGGTGTTCAGTCCATTCTGTCTCAACTGCTGATAGGTTTGCAGATGAAACAATCACAATATCTGCGTTATGATAGGCGCGCTTTAAAGCGTCATATACATATTCAAAAGGACCAATACTCGGAAGTCGTTGGATGAGTTGATTAACGCGGTTTGACCAGTCTAACGCTAAACGTAAACCTTTTTTATCAGGGTTAGCTTCAATATCTTGTTGCAATTGTGGATTTGAGAATGTCGCCGTCGTATCTACCCATGCTTTAATGTCATCGTAGCCATCTACAGTTCGACCTTGTTGATGCAATTCAGTTAATATTTTTTCAAGTCCTTGAAATCGATTAATACCACGTGTGATTTCATATAGGTTAAATTGATTCCAACGATTTAATACGTCATCTTTGATATCGTCTAGATTCCAAATATCAAGTAGTGCTGGTCCAAATGCACGTTCATGTTTAATGGTCATTGTATCCATGCCACAGCCATCTGAGTCTACGCAGATAAGGTGATCATGTTGTGGTTGAAAATGTTCTAGTGTGTAATTCAATGTTTTCAATCCTTTCTTGTAATAGTCATAAATGAGGGTGATTAATATGATAAATCGAGAAGTTTTTGGTATTTTACAAACGCATGCGTTTGAACTATTAATGGTATCTCTTGAACGATATGATTTGGAAGATCTCAAGCATGTAAGTAGTCACTTGAAATCGCCTTTTACCAATACAAAGAGCAAACGCTATAAAGCAGAACTACAAAAACTTTTAGAAAATATGAAAAGTAATATGATTTACCACTATGTGAATCAATTTGATGCACACTTTTTAATGTTTAAATATCGAAAATCGCATCAAGTGATTATATTAGGTCCATTTTTACTTCAAAGACCGAGTGAAAATAAATGTCTCGAAATGCTTCAAGAAGTCCAAATTAAACATTCCAAACTTACCATCTTAAAACAATATCTTCTGCAAATACCGGTTTGTCAGTATAGCCAAGCGCTCAATATGACGCATCTAGCTGTTCGATATTTAAAAAATAGAAATATTCATTATAGTGTTGAAGATATTGATTTTAGCTTTCATCGTAACCCAGAATCACACGCCAAAGATAAGGCACAATATGAATTTACATTTAATAAGATTAAAGAACGCTACGATATTGAAAATAGAATGCTGACTGCCATACAGAATGGTAATGCTGATGAAGCACTCAATTTATTTAAATTAATGAAAGTTTCAGTATCTGGCATACGACGCGTCACAGATGATTTATTAAATCATAAGTATAGAGGGTTTCTTGTTAATACGTTATGTCGGAAAGCCATTGAAAAGGCTAACGTCAATTTATTGACCATCAATGATATCTCAGGGAAGTATGCTGCAGAAATCGATGATGCCACTGACATTGAAGACTTAGATCACGTAATGGAAAACCTCATTTATGAGTATGCACAGACCGCATTAAAGGTTAAATCTCTTAAGTACAGTGCTAACATTAATACTGTCATTCAACACATCAAAATTAATTTGGATCGTCCACTTTGTCTAAATGAATTGGCTGATTTAGTTGGGTTGGCACCATCATACCTGTCAAGATTGTTTAATCAGGAAACGGGACAATCTGTTTCGCAATATATTATGCAATTACGTGTTGAAAAGGGAAGAGATTTATTAATTCATACACCTATGAAAGTTGATGAGATTTCAAATTACATAGGTTTTAAACAGCAAAGTTACTTTACAAAATGTTTTAAAGCTAAGTATCAACTGTCACCGTTAGAATATCGTAAACAATATAGCTCGGTGAATTAAACTTAGAAGTGATGCGTTGAACTTTGCTTGCAATTTAAAATTATCATTCATTTTTATTTATCACTAGTTCAAGTAATAGAAAATTTAGAAAATTTGCTACTTTTTTAAATTTAAGGTCAATAATTTATAAAAATCATTAAAATTTTACAAAAAATATTAGCAATTTATACTGTTTTTTTAGCATTTATTTTGATGATATTTCGTTGTAATTCATCATCATTAAGAAAATAGAAATATGCTATAAACCCTTTCATATCAAGCTTTTTAGGAGTTTGGTAGGAAGGGTTTATTTTTGCTTGAAAGCGATTTCTGACTGCGCTAAATTGACGATTCGCCATTTGCAAATATAATGAAATTGGGTTGGCAAAGAAATTAGAAATAAGGAGCTTTGCGAAAATGAAAAAAATAAAAATATTAAATCAATTGCATGAAAATTATCTCGTCGCAGTTGTCAGAGGTAAAAGCAAAGATGATGCAATCGCTGCTGTTCAACAAATGATAGAAGGTGGCATTTATAATATTGAGATTACCTTTACAACGCCTCAAGCAGAAGAAGTTATTCGACACTTAAGTGCGACAAGCGATGAACATATCGTCATCGGAGCAGGTACTGTATTAGATAGTGCAACAGCACGAATCGCTATTTTAAACGGTGCTGAATATATCGTAAGCCCTCACTTGGATATTGAAATAGCTAAAATGTGTAACAGATACGCAGTACCTTATTTACCTGGGTGTGGTTCTGTAACAGAAATCGTACAAGCAATGGAATCAGGCGTAGACTTAGTTAAATTATTCCCTGGAGACTTGCTAGGCGCGAATTTCATAAAAAATGTACATGGACCTATACCACATATAGAATTAATGCCTTCAGGTGGCGTATCTTTAGATAATTTAGAAGATTGGTATAACAAAGGTGCTTATGCGGTAGGCATTGGTAGTGCATTGATGAAAAATGCAAAAGATGGAAACGATACTGTAATTAAAGAAAATACAGAAAAATTTGTCAGAAAATTTCAAACAGTAAGTGGGTGAGCACATGTCATTCATTACTTTTGGCGAGATATTGATGCGATTAAGTACACCGCATCACCAAACATTTGAACAGGCACAAGCGTTTGATATTCATTATGGCGGGGCCGAAATGAATGTTGCGATAGGCTTATCAGGCTTAGGTATCGACACCGCAATGGTAACAGCTTTACCTAATAATGATATTGGCGACAACATTATACAACATTTAAGACGTTACAACGTGAATGCCGACAAGGTGAAAAGTGCTAGTGGCAGATTAGGTCTTTATTTTACTGAGAGTGGTTATGCACAAAGAGCAAATCGTCTTATTTACGATAGACAAATGAGTGTATTTAGCCAATTAAATCCTGATGAATATGAAATTGAAAGCATATTGAAAGCGCATGAATGGTTTCATATTACGGGTATTACGGCAGCACTAAACGATGCGTTATTTGAATTCTTGAAAAAAGCGGTCAAAATAGCTAAAACATTAGGTCTTTTTGTAAGCTGTGATTTGAACTTTAGAGATGCGTTGTGGGATTTTCAAACTGCGAGAAGAAAAATGTCTGAGCTCTTATACGACGTGGATTTAATCTTTGGTTATGAGCCTTTATCACTGCCAGGTGAAGATGGCAAAGATTTAAAAGATGGTTTAGATCGAATGGCTAATATTGAAGACATTAGACCGTTTTTAACGAAAATACATCAAACATACAACATTAACTATATTGCATTTACACAGAGAAAAATTTTTAACCACAAAAGAAACCGCTTACAAGGATTTCTTTCTACACCAAATCAACTCGAACAAACTGAAACAGGGCTCTATAATAAATTGGAC
>NZ_JAESLA010000040.1:0-5539 GCF_017892405.1 Staphylococcus sp. GDY8P85P
ATATATCACGATAACTCAATGTATATCTTAGATAGTAGCCAACGGCTACAGTGATAACATCCTTGTTAAATTGTTTATATCTGAAATAGTTCATACAGAAGACTCCTTTTTGTTAAAATTATACTATAAATTCAACTTTGCAACAGAACCGTATTATGGAATAGAGATGTTGGTAACATTTATACAGGATCATTATACTTAAGTTTAATTTCGTTATTACAGAACCACACATTCCAACCAGAAGAGAAAGTATGTCTATTTAGTTATGGTTCAGGAGCAGTAGGAGAAATCTTTAGTGGTTCAATCGTTAAAGGATATGACAAAGCATTAGATAAAGAGAAACACTTAAATATGCTAGAATCTAGAGAGCAATTATCAGTCGAAGAATACGAAACATTCTTTAACAGATTTGATAATCAAGAATTTGATTTCGAACGTGAATTGACACAAGATCCATATTCAAAAGTATACTTATACAGTATAGAAGACCATATCAGAACATATAAGATAGAGAAATAAACTAGTGGCCGATTGTGCTTGATGAGCTTGGGACATAAATCCTAACTCGAAATAAATAAGCATATCACTAAACTGATTTTTTAAAGTTTACAGTGATATGCTTATTTTTTTATCTTACGATTTTGTACGTGCATGCTTGCCTAGGGGTATGGCTCGAGCCATTAGTCTCTCGCACATACTATTCCCTCAGGCGTCAGCACTTACAAAATCGGTTGTAATTTTCATTTTTATACGCATTCTTACTGAGATTATACTAATAAGAGGAATAGTAAAAGCAATTCTAAGTAAAATTGCAGATAAGAGGTTTGTTAAAAGCAGTTCTAAGTAAAATTGCAGATAAGAGGTTTGTTAAAAGCAGTTCTCAGTAAAATTACAGATAAGAGGTACGTTAAAAGCAGTTCTAAGTAAAATTGCAGATAAGAGGTTTGTTAAAAGCAGTTCTAAGTAAAATTGCAGATAAGAGGTACGTTAAAAGCAATTCCATGCAAAATTGCTGATAAGGGGTAAGTTAAAAGCAGTTCTCAGTAAAATTGCAGATAAGAGGTACGTTAAAAGCAGTTCTAGGCAAAATTGCAGATAAGAGGTGCGTTAAAAGCAGTTCTCAGTAAAATTGCTGATAAGGGGTAAGTTAAAAGCAATCCTAAGTAAAATTGCAGATAAGAGGTAAGTTAAAAGCAATCCTAAGTAAAATTGCAGATAAGGGGTACAGAAAAACTAGACTTGATTACAAAATGGAGCTTGGGACATAAATGATTTTTTAAAAATGAGATGAGACGTAGATTAACTCCATAATCAATACGAATCTATCGACTTCTTTATTTATGATATTCATCTCTTTTTAATGGAAATAAAAGTGCGATTAATGTGATAATACAGTTACGTTAATTAAAAAAATAAAAATGCAAGGAGAGGTAATATGCTAACTGTATATGGACATAGAGGATTACCTAGTAAAGCTCCGGAAAATACAATTGCATCATTTAAAGCTGCTTCAGAAGTAGAAGGTATAAACTGGTTGGAGTTAGATGTTGCAATTACAAAAGATGAACAACTGATTATCATTCATGATGATTATTTAGAACGGACTACAAATATGTCCGGGGAAATAACTGAATTGAATTATGATGAAATTAAAGATGCTTCTGCAGGATCTTGGTTTGGTGAAAAATTCAAAGATGAACATTTGCCAACTTTCGATGATGTAGTAAAAATAGCAAATGAATATAATATGAATTTAAATGTAGAATTAAAAGGTATTACTGGACCGAATGGACTAGCACTTTCTAAAAGTATGGTTAAGCAAGTGGAAGAACAATTAACAAACTTAAATCAGAATCAAGAAGTGCTCATTTCAAGCTTTAATGTTGTGCTTGTTAAACTTGCAGAAGAAATCATGCCACAATATAACAGAGCAGTTATATTCCATACAACTTCGTTTCGTGAAGACTGGAGAACACTTTTAGATTACTGTAATGCTAAAATAGTAAACACTGAAGATGCCAAACTTACTAAAGCAAAAGTAAAAATGGTAAAAGAAGCGGGTTATGAATTGAACGTATGGACTGTAAACAAACCAGCACGTGCAAACCAACTTGCTAATTGGGGAGTTGATGGTATCTTTACAGACAATGCAGATAAAATGGTGCATTTGTCTCAATAGAAAGTTAGAGGTGAGTCTTACGTTTCAGTGACGGTAGACTTACCTTTAACATGTTACATACTAAAAAATTAATTTGAATAAGAAAGAGAGACATATATGAAATACGATGATTTTATAGTAGGAGAAACATTCAAAACAAAAAGCCTTCATATTACAGAAGAAGAAATTATCCAATTTGCAACAACTTTTGATCCTCAATATATGCATATAGATAAAGAAAAAGCAGAACAAAGTAGATTTAAAGGTATCATTGCATCTGGCATGCATACACTTTCAATATCATTTAAATTATGGGTAGAAGAAGGTAAATACGGAGAAGAAGTTGTAGCAGGAACACAAATGAATAACGTTAAATTTATTAAACCTGTATACCCAGGTAATACATTGTACGTTATCGCTGAAATTACAAATAAGAAATCCATAAAAAAAGAAAATGGACTCGTTACAGTGTCACTTTCAACATACAATGAAAATGAAGAAATTGTATTTAAGGGAGAAGTAACAGCACTTATTAATAATTCATAATAAAACAGTGAAGCAACCATCGTTACGGATTGCTTCACTGTTTTGTTATTCATCTATATCGTATTTTTTATTACCGTTCTCATATAGCTCATCATACACTTTACCTGAGATTTTGGCATTGTAGCTAGCCATTCCTTTATCTTGTACATCTTTAACATTAATAGCCATCATCATGTTTGGATTATCTTTATCATATGATATAAACCACCCAATTTGTCTGCCAGTTTCTCCTTGTTTCATTTTGAGTTCTGCAGTACCGGATTTGCCAATTAAGTTTGCATAAGATCTATAAATATCTTCTTTATGTGTTTTATTTACGACTTGTTGCATACCATCAGTTAATAGATTGATATTTTCTTTGGAAATAATATTTTTCTTCCAAACTTTGTTTTTCGTGTCTTTTAATAAGTGAGGTGCGTTAATATTGCCATTATTTTCTAATGCACTATAGATTGAAAGGATCTGTACTGGGTTAATCAGTATTTCACCTTGTCCGTAACCTGAATCAGCTAATAATATTTCATTATCTAAATTTTTGTTTGAAATTTGAGCATTATAAAATGGATAATCACTTGGTATATCTTCACCAACACCTAGTTTTTTCATGCCTTTTTCAAATTTCTTACTGCCTAATTCGAGTGCTACTCTAGCAAAGAAAATGTTATCTGATGATTCTATTGCTTGTTTTAAGTCGATATTACCATTTACCACTTCATATCTTGTAACGTTGTAACCACCCCAAGATTTATCTTTTTGCCAACCTTTACCATCGATTTTATAACTTGTTTTATCGTCTAATGTTTTGTTATTTAACCCAATCATTGCTGTTAATATTTTTTGAGTTGAACCTGGTGAAGTTGTAATCTGGAACTTGTTGAGCAGAGGTTCTTTTTTATCTTCGGTTAATTTATTATATTCTTCGTTACTCATGCCATACATAAATGGATAGACGTCATATGAAGGTGTGCTTACAAGTGCTAATAATTCACCTGTTTGAGGGTGGATAGCAGTACCTGAGCCATAATCATTTTTCATGTTGTTATAAATACTCTTTTGAACTTTAGCATCAATAGTTAGTTGAATATCTTTGCCATCTTTTTTCTTTTTCTCTATTAATGTATGTGCGATTGTATTGCTATTATCGTCAACGATTGTGACACGATAGCCATCTTCATGTTGGAGCTTTTTATCGTAAAGTTTTTCGAGTCCCTTTTTACCAATAACTGCATCATCTTTATAGCCTTTATATTCTTTTTGTTTTAATTCTTCAGAGTTAATGGGACCAACATAACCTAATAGATGTGAAGTCGCTTTTCCTAGAGGATAGTTACGACTTTCTGTTTCATTAGTTGTAAGATGAAATTTTTTTGCGAAATCTCTTAAATATTCATCCATTTTTTTAACGGTTTTAAGTGGAACGAAGGTATCATCTTGTACCCAATTTTGATCCATTTGTTGTTTGATATAGTCTTCAGAAATACTTAGTTCTTTAGCGATTGCTTTATAATCTTTTTTAGATACATTCTTTGGAACGATGCCTATCTCATATGCTGTTCCTGTATTGGCCAATTCCACATTGTTTCGGTCTAAAATTTTACCACGTTCTGATTTTAAATTTTCAATATGTATGCTTTGGTCTTTCTGCATTCCTGGAATAATGACGCTATGATCCCAATCTAACTTCCACATACCATCTTCTTTAACAAAATTAAATTGAACGTTGCGATCAATGTTACCGTAGTTTGTTTTAATTTTATATTGAGCATCTACTCGTTTTTTATTTTTAGATACTTTTTTTATTTTACGATCCTGAATGTTTATATCTTTAACGCCTAAACTATTATATATTTTTATCGGACGTTCAGTCATTTCTACTTCACCATTATCGCTTTTAGAAATATAACTGCTATCTTTATAAACTTGTTTGAAATTTTTATCTTCAATTGCATCAATAGTATTATTAATTTCTTTATCTTTTGAAGCATAAAAATATATACCAAACCCGACAACTACAACTATTAAAATAAGTGGAACAATTTTTATCTTTTTCATCAATATCCTCCTTATATAAGACTACATTTGTAATATATTACAAATGTAGTATTTATGTCAAAATAATGTTATAATTTTTGTGATATGGAGGTGTAGAAGGTGTTATCATCTTTTTTAATGTTAAGTATAATCAGTTCATTGCTCACGATATGTGTAATTTTTTTAGTGAGAATGCTCTATATAAAATATACGGTTCTGTTGCAAAGTTGAATTTATAGTATAATTATAACCAAAAGGAGTCTTCTGTATGAACTATTTCAGATATAAACAATTTAACAAGGATGTTATCACTGTAGCCGTTGGCTACTATCTAAGATATGCATTGAGTTATCGTGATATGTCTGAAATATTAAGGGAACGTGGTGTAAACGTTCATCATTTAACGGTCTAGCGTTGAGTTCAAGAATATGCCCCGATTTTATATCAAATTTGGAAGAAAAAGCATAAAAAAGCTTATTACAAATGGCGTATTGATGAGACGTACATCAAAATAAAAGGAAAATGGAACTATTTATATCGTGCCATTGATACAGAGGGACATACATTAGATATTTGGTTGCGTAAGCAACGAGATAATCATTCAGCATATGTATTTATCAAACGTCTCATTAAACAATTTGGTAAACCTCAAAAGGTAATTACAGATTAGGCACCTTCAACGAAGGTCGCAATGGCTAAAGTCATTAAAGCTTTTAAACTTAAACCTGACTGTCATTGTACATCGAAATATCTGAATAACCTCATTGAGCAAGATCACCGTCATATTAAAGTAAGAAAGACAAG
>NZ_JAESLA010000040.1:5596-49811 GCF_017892405.1 Staphylococcus sp. GDY8P85P
CATGAAATTAGCATCATGCTAACAAGTTAACACAAAGTATTATTTTAAAATTGAGATTAGACATTTATTTTTCAACTTTGCAGCAGAACCTAATTTTTTCTCTTTGTAAATAAATGCAAAGAGATACCATAAGGATCTCTTACATAACCATAACCTTCAGTATAGAATTCTGGACTAAATGTTTTCAATACCTCACTGCCTTTTTCTATTAACTGGTCATATACATGTTTAGTTTCTTCTACTTGGTCAAAAGTGAGACAAAGAGATATATTATTACCTTGTGTTATGGGCAAACCTTCAGTGTCATCTGCGATCATAATTTTTATATCTCCAAATTGAAGTACACATTGATCAATTTTATTTAAATCATTTTCGTCAATATTAAGTTTCTTATCTATAGGTCTATCTTTAATACGTTGAATATACAGTGTTTTAGCGCCAAACAGCTCTTCATACAACTTTTTTAAACCCTCTGCATTTTGAGTGATTAAAAAATATGGACTTACTTGAAATTTCATGTTTTTTCCTCCTTAGATTTGTTATAAATAGAGTATATACTTAATTAGTGTCATCTATTGACACTAAAAGGAGAATAATAATGAAAAAATCTGTTAGATTATATAATATGATTGAATATTGTAATGAAAATAGGAACTTCAAATTAAATGATTTAATGTCAGAATTTAATATTTCTCGTAGTACCGCTTTAAGGGATATAAAAGAAATTGAAGCATTAGGAGTACCTTTATATAGTAATCCAGGGAAAAATGGTGGTTATACGATCATAGGTAATCGAGACCAAACGAAAATAGCAATCTCAGATGAAGAGTTGAAAGCTTTAGTATTTACACTTTCGAGTATTTCAAATGTGAGTAATCTACCTTTTCAAACAGAATATCAAGAAATATTAAAAAAATTATATAATAACTCGAATAAAAAAGAGTTAATAAACCAATATAATGATCTATTTCAATATTTTAATGAAGATAAGTATCAGTTCAAAAGTTATAAGTTATTTAATGAAATCATTAGATTGATAATTGAGAATAAGTCTTTTGAAACCTGTTATTCACAAAACTATATTAAAGAACAATATAAAGGTATTGGCATTATGTATAAAAATCATCAATGGTATTTTGTTGTAGCTAATATAGAATCAAAGTTAGTGAATCTATTAAATATTTCGAAAATAAAAGAACTATATGAAATGGGAGAGACTCAAGAGTGTAATGATATAACTATGCAGAATTTTCAACAGTTCATGGTTAAAAATGAAACAGCTATTGATATTCTTATTAGAAGCAATGTTATGGGATTGAATATCTTGAAAGGCTACCTGTGGAGTGACTATATGATTGAAAATATTGACGAAGAGACATATTTATTTAAATCAAAAGTGAACGCGAAAGATATAGATTTTATAGCTAAGTTAATTGTCACAGGTGGTGTCAATGTAAAAGTAGAGACCCCTAATAGTTTGAAAAATGCTGTTAAAGTTGAATTAACTAAAATAATAAACATGTATTAATAGTAATTTAATCATAATTGTAATAACAAAAAGATGACAACATTAAACAATTTAAATTTATACAAAAAAGCATTACCAAATTTAAAATTGGGTAGTGGTAGTGCTACAGCATACATAAATAGTTATAATTAAATAAAGATGGGTCAATGAAGGTGAATTAAGTGAATAAAAATATTACAGCTCTAAAATCTACTGAAAATACTACATATATGCAGTATACGGTTCATATCGATGATCAAATTATAAATAATATAAAAGAGTGTACCAAAAAGTTTAAAATTTTGCCTATGGAAGATAAAATTCCATTATCACCGTTGTTACAACCAGAATATGCAGGAGAGGTACAAGATTTTATTAGTACATATGAGCAGTTTATGATTAATTTTGGTAAAGTAATATTGGATAGTCAAGGCATAAAAATACAGTTTGAAAGTGAATCATTAAGTAGTATTCAACGAGGCATTCAAGAACATTGTTACTTAAATGAGCGAACAAATGACATTGATGTGACTAAAGAATGGTATTTATGCAAATTTTCAAATCAAATATTAGAAGAGGATAAAAATCAATTGTATAATGCTTTAAAGCAACTCATGAATGATTCTAAAAATAAAAAGCAAGCTTTTCAAGAGGTGTTTAAGGTTCATATTGATATTTATCTCTACAATAAAGAAAAATCTGAATATAAGTATCAAGTATCTAGTTATTTCAATCTTGTAAAAGAAAATCCTAAAATAACTTATAAAAAAAGACATTTACAAGAGAAACAAGGTGTCAAGGGTACAACTTTCACGAACAAATTAAAATTATTGAACAAAATGTATGGTGTAGATGTTGCAAAATATCAGCCATTTTATAATTCTAATAATCCTGAATATGAAAGAGGTCAATTTGGTGAAAGATACATTTCTCAAAGATCTAACTATGAATTTAATAGACTTCAATATCAAATTATAGATATGTTATCGAAAATACTTGATAAGCATCCATTACCAAAGTCAGATAATAATTATAAACATATTCCAACTATTGAAAAAGCAATATTAAGTGGGGATTCTCATAGTTTTTATGAGTATTTTGAAGATATAATGAAAGAAATTATAAGTATGGAAAATTCTTCTTTAAAGGAAAAATTATTGACTGATTTTACATATCAATCTCAATGTAGATGGTACTCTGAAAGTGAAAAATTAAAATTGCAACTTGAAAGTTTTATGCATAAAGTTTTGGAGAGCAATTATTATGAGGGTAACAAATTATATAGAATGTTGTCTCATGCAATTGAAGAAACAATCAATGAGGCTGATGAAGATAAGGTTCATTTCAATTATTTTAAAGATTATTTTTTGACAGACGGTGGGGTGAAGAATTGGGAGCAGATTAGCGAGAAAATTACTGAATTCAATGGTAAAGTTATTAACGATATCCAAAATGAATATAATAAGATTCAATTTAATAACGCAAATCGAAATCAGAAACTAAACTTTAATTATTTATACCATTGCTTTGAGTTTAGTAATAACTTAGTAAAAGCAAGGGTAAATGGAAATAGAGGTTACATTTTATATTTTGTAGATAAATATAAAATAAAAATGCCCTTTTTGGATCAATTATTAATCAATTATTTGAATCAAGAAATAGGTCAGGAAAGTATTAATTATAATATGCAAACATTGTTTGAAAAAGAAAGATATGATAGAAGTAGTACCATTGAAAAATTAGTAGCAACAAGCAAATTTAAGTATGAAAAAGATGATTCAGATTTATTCAAACAACTTTTCAATGATGTTGAAAATTCAATAGACAGATTAGGTATTTACTTACTAAATAATGGTATAAATTCGAATGATGAAAATGCAAGATATTATAGATCGTTTTTAAAGGAACTTAGTAGAATAAAAAGTAAATTAACGCCATTTTCTCTTGAAATAAGTAAGTCTAGCGGAAGAGAGCAACATTATCCTGATGATGCTATTGATGATAAAGATGAGAGAAGAAAAAATAAAGAAGAAACATATCATGCTTTTGATGATAAAAGCGATATTGACTCCAAATTAAAGAATAAAATAAATGTTTCTATCGATAATTTATTGTCAGTTAAAATTAAGAGCAATTTGTATGATATTAGTCCAAATACAAAAAAACAATAACTATAATGAGCCAACTCAAGAATGAGTTGGCTTTTTAATTGTAATTTTACGCTTCCATTACAGGAATCAATGTTATGGAAGCCATTAAGCAATTAATTTGAGTCATTTATAGTATAGGTACAACGTTGTGATGTTCACATGATAATCAGCCCGGGAGATTATTGTGTAATAACTTATAGAAGGAGCAAATCACCATGTATCAAGCAAATATACGTGATTTAATTACAAAATTGCCTCAAAGCAATAAAACAGAACACTTTTTAATGAACAAATTTTCAAATCAAGATAAAGTTCAGCAGCTACAAAGACAAATTAGCCAACAGCTAGATCAACAATATAATGAGCTTTTGGCTAATGAAAAAGCTAAGCTAGACCAATACGTGGAAGTACACCATAATTTAGAACCATTAAAGAAAGAGATTGAATCAGAATCTATTAACCTTGATACCGATAAATTACCTGATATCAAAGCGACAATGCTTGAAAAGGCTAAGAACGATGAACATTTTGATAAAATCGAACAGCTATTTGATAGATTAGATCAGTCATTAAATGGTACGAATCGATTATATACGCAATTATCGTTGATTGGCACACGAACACATCGGATCACAACGAAAAGATTTAATGTTCAAGGCTTGCCTAAATTAGTCCAACAAATGATTTTACCTTCGCAATTTAAAAAGGTTTATACAATAGATTTTAAATCATTCGAACCATCAGTTGCTGCGTATATGACACAAGACGAACAACTGATTGACTACTTGAATCATGAAGAAGGGTTATACGATGCATTACTGAGAGACTTATCTTTGTCAAAAGAGAAGCGCGTGAGTGTGAAACGTGCATTTATAGGGTCATTTCTTTTTGGCGGTCGTTATAGTAGCTCTAAATTCAAAATCAATCAAGAGGTTAGTGAAATTAACTGGCTACAAGTAATGAGCAAATTCAAGAAGGTCATTGAATTTAAGGAGCAAGTCGAAAAATATAAAACAATGCCTACGCCTTACGGCATTGAACATGATATGAGCGCATTTCAAGGTAGTAGTATTATGGCAATTTATGTACAAACGGTAGCAAGCTATATTTTCAAGCACATTTTGTTGGAAGTGTACAAAGCACAGTGCGAAAAAAAAACGTTCAAGATTATAGTGCCGATACACGATGCGATTATGATTGAATGTAATGATAAGGGGATTGCACAAAATGTAGCACAGCTCATGAAAGATACAGCTAATCAACTGTTTAATGGTGAATTTGCACATGTGACAGTGGAAGCTTTAGGAGGTATAGACAATGAATAATGATAGAGGAAAAAGTCTTCAAATTCCCCAAAGTACATTGTTAAAAGAAGGATCTATATACGTTGCTACGTTACATTCTGTGTACGAGAAGAACTTCTCAGGTGATATTAAACATCAGTTTACGTATGAAGTAGAACTTAACCAAGAAACGCACTATGTAAATCGCAATATTACCGTAAAATCTATGAGTCACCAATTATCAATTGCTGATTGGATTAAACGTCACAGTAACTATAACGTAAACCACATTAATTATGATCCATACATTGATCGAAAACATTTGGTCCTTGTAGGGCAATATAACGGAAATTATTATATTCAAGATGTAGCACCATTAGATGAATTTGGAGGGGTATTGTAATGAATCATATTTTAGAAATGTTAATAAAATTATTAAAAGTGGGTATGGAGGCAATCGACCGTAAAGGTCTGATTGCCATCCTAACAAGTAGTATTGGAAATGATGAAATGGATGATTCTGAACAAGCTGTAATGGTGTATAACGAGCTTATCGATAAGCTACAGCTTAACATTCCTAAAGATGTCGACTATAGACCTAACATATACAGTTATTTTGGTATTCAAAAAAAGCCAAATGACACAATATTAGTGGAAATGATGATATGTATTTTTCATATCAAGCGTTTTGATTCAGAGTTGTTTGTTTTCAAAGATAAAGGTTGGCAAAAGGTAAGTGAAGATGAATTGCAAGGGTTGATATCTAAAATGATACAAGTGTTGCTAGTTGATTATAAACCTTCACTAAGTACTTTGAAAAACGTAGTAGATGGCATACAGAAATCAACGGACATAGAAAAACTTGTTGAGCATAGACAGTACATTGGTTGTGGACGAAATATGTTCAATCTAAAGACCTTTAAAGTGGTTGATAATGACCTTGAAATATTCCCTAAAACACGCTTAGATTTGGAATTAGATATAAATGACACGATTACGGACAAGATACCCCCGAATTTCAAACAATATATGTTAGAGTTGGCGAATTATGACCATGATTTACAATATTTCCTTTTCCAACATATGGCAGTGTTATTGACGGCAGATACTAAACTACGTCGTGGACTTTTTTTGTATGGAACTGCAAAAAATGGGAAATCGGTCTATATTAAATTAGTTAAGTCATTCTTTTATAGTAATGATATCGTATCTAAAACACTTAATGAACTTGGCGGGCGTTTCGATAAGGAAAGTCTAATTGGTAAACGAATTATGGCAAGTGATGAAGTGGGGAAAGCTAATATTGATGAAGCAACTGTGAATGATTTCAAAAAATTACTATCTGTTGAACCAATTCATGCTGACCGTAAAGGAAGAACGCAAGTAGAAGTTACTTTAGATTTAAAACTCATTTTTAATACGAATGCTGTACTCAATTTTCCATCATCACATGCAAAAGCATTAGAGCGTAGAATTGCTGTTATTCCATGTGAATATTATGTTGAAAAAGCTGACCCTGACTTAATTGAAAAGTTACAGGATGAAAAGAAAGAAATCTTTCTTTACTTGATGTATGTGTATAAGCAAATTGTAAAAAATGATATCGAGTACCTCCAAAATGATCGTGTTACTGAAATTTCTCATGATTGGTTAAATTTTGGATATGAATTTGTTTCTAGTAAATCAGCAAATATTGCACATCAGAAAGCGTGTATTAATTTACTCAGAAAACTTATAGAAATCAAACCAGGGTCACGTATCAAAGTGTCTAGGCTAAATGAGGTTATTAGAGATGAAATTAAAGTAAGCTCTCAAGTTATTAATGATTTGGTTCAAGCTAACTTTAATGTACAAAGTAGACTAAATAATGGTTATAAGTATTGGGTCGATTTAGGATGGAAAGAAACTGATAAAAAAGATGACATGATTTCATTCGATAAAAATGAGAATGTAACAGATGATGAATTCTTATACGAAGATGATTTGAACTTAGGTTGGGAGGACTTTGACGATGAATAATGAACAAATTGAAGCATTTGTAGAAGTGCTTGTGCCTATCATAGAAGAACGTATCAATAAAGGTAAGTAATCTAATTACGTACTACAGGCAGTTGCCTGTAGTACTCATATGATTAAGTGGTAAAAGTGATAAAAATGAAACGAAATTATAAATATATATTATCTATATGTTGTTACAAGACCGATGGTCTGTAGCAATAATCTAATAAAAGGAGCGGTATGATATGAAGGGTAAAATTGCACTTTATTCACGTGTTAGTACGTCTGAGCAGTCAGAACATGGTTATTCTGAAAAGGAGCAGGAACAACTACTCATCAAAGAAGTTATGAAAAATTTCCCAGGTTATGACTATGAGACATATACTGACTCAGGCATTTCAGGTAAAAATATTGAAGGTCGTCCGGCAATGAAACGTCTATTACAAGATGTTAAGGATAATAAAATCGAAATGGTATTAAGTTGGAAATTGAATCGTATTTCTCGCTCAATGAGAGACGTGTTTAATATTATTCATGAATTCAAAGAACATGACGTAGGGTATAAATCGATTTCTGAGAATATTGATACATCCAATGCTTCTGGAGAAGTACTCGTTACAATGTTTGGACTAATAGGATCTATAGAACGCCAGACTTTGATTTCCAATGTGAAACTTTCTATGAATGCTAAGGCAAGGAGCGGAGAGGCAATCACCGGTCGTGTTTTAGGCTACAAATTATCACTTAATCCATTGACACAGAAAAATGATTTAGTTATTGATGAAAATGAAGCTCATATTGTACGGGAAATCTTTGATTTATATTTGAATCACAATAAAGGATTTAAAGCAATCACGACAATTCTAAATCAAAAAGGATATCGTACCATTAATCAAAAACCATTTTCAGTGTTTGGCGTGAAATACATTTTGAATAATCCAGTCTATAAAGGCTATGTCAGATTCAATAATCATCAAAATTGGGCTGTTCAGCGAAGAAGTGGTAAAAGTGATAAAAATGATGTGATATTGGTCAAAGGTAAGCATGAAGCCATTATAAGTGAAGATGTATTTGATCAAGTTCATGAGAAACTAGCTTCTAAAAGTTTTAAACCGGGTCGACCTATTGGTGGAGATTTCTACTTACGTGGCCTTATTAAATGCCCAGAATGCGGAAATAATATGGTATGTCGACGGACGTATTATAAAACGAAAAAGTCCAAAGAACGCACAATCAAACGCTATTACATTTGTTCATTATTCAATCGCTCAGGAAGTTCTGCCTGTCATAGTAATGCGATTAATGCTGAAGTCGTCGAACGCGTAATCAATGTTCATTTGAATCGTATTCTTTCACAACCTAATGTTATTAAGCAGATTGCGTCAAGTGTGATAGAAGAACTGAAACAAAAGCATAGTAAACAAACAGAAATAAAATATGATATTGATAGTCTAGAAAAACAAAAAGCAAAAGTTAAAACACAACAAGAACGATTATTGGAATTGTTCTTAGATGATGAAATGGATAGCGAAATGTTAAAAGCTAAACAAAGTGAAATGAATCAACAGTTAGAAGTATTAGACCAACAAATTAAAGAAGCAAAACAAGCAAATCAATCACAGGATGATATACCCAATTTTGATAAGTTAAAAGCACGACTCATTTTGATGATAACACGATTCAGTGTGTACTTAAGAAAGGCTACACCCGAAGCTAAAAATCAACTTATGAAAATGTTAATTGATTCAATTGAAATTACGACAGATAAACAAGTAAAACTTGTAAGGTATAAAATTGATGAAAGTCTTATCCCTCAATCTTTGAAAAAAGATTGGGGGTCTTTTTTTATACCTAAATTTAACTTTGTGATAAATGTCACAAAGAAAAATAGGATTGAAAATTTATCACTTTTACCACTTTTTTAGAGTGACAAAAGTGGAGGAGTTTTGAAATATTTTATAAATATATATTTTATTTATGGAGTACACATTATTAATTAAGGAGGTCATTATAATGACGCTAAGCAAACAACTTAAAACGTATATCACTGAACGATTTAAATTAAATTATCAAGAAACTTGGGCTTGTGAAACCATAGATGCGGTGGCTGAAGATGTATTACCTGAAAAATATATTAAAAATAGTCCACTTGAACATAAAATTTTAAATACTTTTACCTATTACAATGATGAATTACATGAAATCAGCATTTACCCTTTTTTATGTTATCTAGATAAGGAATTAGTAGCAATAGGTTATTTAGATAATTTTGATTTAGACTTTATATTTTTAAATGACACTCATCAAATTATTATTGATGAACGCTACTTGTTACAAAAAGGGGGCGAGTAATTATGAACTGGATCAAGGTTGCTCAGCTATCTGTTACAGTCATTAACGAAGTGATTGAGATCATGAAAGAAAAGCAGAATGGAGGAAAATAGTATGAACATCAATCGATACATCACGAGAGGCATTAGTGAACAACTATCTCTAGACCTTCAAATCTTACTTTGGCACATGGTAGAAGAAAAAGATAACCAGCCTCATACCGATTACCTACACATTTTCAAACTACAAGAAGATGATAATATGTTGTCAATTACACATGAACAAGAACAGCCCGCATACAAGTTAGAATATCACTATATAAACTATGAAAAAAATCAAAATGCATTACCTAAGAAAGTCTACGTCATTCGTGAAGATGATGTAGACGTTTTTTATTATGTGATGCTTTTACCAGAAGAATACTAAAAGGAGTGACGTTGATGAATACAATCAAAAGTACGATACACACAGAAGCTATATTTAGCGATGATGAACAACACCGCTACTTACTCAAAAAGACTTGGGATGAAAAGAAACCTGTTTGTACAGTGATAACGATGTATCCTCATTTAGATGGCGTATTATCACTCGATCTTACTACTGTTCTTATCCTCAACCAATTAGCGAATTCTGAACAATATGGCGCTGTATATCTAGTGAATCTATTCTCTAATATTAAAACACCAGAGAATCTTAAACATATTAAAGAACCTTATGATAAACACACAGACATCCATTTGATGAAAGCAATTAGTGAGAGTGATACAGTAATTCTAGCTTATGGCGCCTATGCAAAGCGGCCTGTTGTCGTCGAACGTGTTGAGCAAGTGATGGAAATGTTAAAACCTCATAAAAAGAAAGTCAAAAAACTCATAAACCCAGCAACAAATGACATTATGCATCCACTTAACCCTAAAGCACGTCAAAAATGGATTTTGAAATAAAAGGAGGATTATCTATGAACCATGAAACTACACACTCAGACTGGCGAACGGTTGCTAATTGTTTAGCATCACAAAATTATATATCGATCGTAAAAGGATTAGTACATCATTTCACAGCGATTGAAGATGAAGAAATACTAGATAAAATCTATGAAGATTTTATGAATAATGGCTCTATTACAACGGTACTTAACAATGATTTACAAGATATTATTAATTATTACCTATCAAAATAAAAATATATTACTTTTAATAAAATTAGAGCATCCTTCACTTTGCGGTGAGAGATGCTCTTTTAGTTTATTTTTTTATTGATTACTCGCCATAAGTTCTGCTTGCTCTACAGCCATTTTTATAAATCTGGTGGATAGCTATATTTTTTAAGTAATCGTCTAACAGCTACGCGCATTTTAGCTTTTGCGCTATCACGTTTAGACCAATCACCCCCATATTTTCTTTCACTTTTTTAGTTAGCTCATGAGCAATCGCACGTAGTTCTTCATCTTCCATTCCTTTTTTTCGCTGTTTCATGTGAAACTAAAGCATCGTAAAAATGCGATTTCATCTGAATTTAAACCTAATTCATTTCCTCGTTGTTGTTCTTGTTTAATATCTTTGGCGAGTTGAATGAGTTCTTCAATCACTTTTGATGTTTCAATGGAACGGCTATTATATTTATTAATCGAATTTCTTAACATTTCAGAGAAACGTTTAGATACCGTCGCATTCGTTTTCATTAATGATTTGACTTGTCCCTTGAGTAATCGATTTAATAATTCTACCGCCACATTTTTCTGTTTCAATCCTTCTACATCTTTTAAAAAGTCATCAGATAGGATTGATAAATCGGGTTGTTCAAGACCTAAAGTTTAATAAATGTCAAGTCAATGAAATCTTCAGTTAATAGTGTATATTTGATTATTATTAGTTTAAATATATTAAAATTAAATACTTATTATATATGGTTCTTTACTATTTTAGAAGTATATTTTTTATTTTCCTGAACAGTAGTTATTAAATTTATCTCTTATTTTAAATTAGAAAGGAAGAAAAAGTTAAATTTATATTAAGTTTTATATATGATTAATTATTAACGTATTAAATGTAGTATACTCTTAATATATAGAAAATTATCATAATATTTGTCAAAAAAAGTGACATTTCATATAGTAGCATGGTGTTAGTTGTCACAGTTTTTGACAGCCAAAATAACACTTGAACCTTTGTGGTTATGCTATTTATTAAAGTATCTGATCGATAACTACCCCGAATAACAGGGGACGAGAATAATGAACAAGTTCATTAATATATTGTAAATCATGGATCGATAACTACCCCGAATAACAGGGGACGAGAATTTTAGATAGCTGTGATTTTGTTTTTACAACAAATATGATCGATAACTACCCCGAATAACAGGGGACGAGAATTCTATAAGTTCATTAATTCCGATACCTAGATTATCTGATCGATAACTACCCCGAATAACAGGGGACGAGAATTTTTTTCCACCCTTTCAGATCATCTATGATCTTGGATCGATAACTACCCCGAATAACAGGGGACGAGAATAATTTTCTAATTCTATAAGTTCATTAATTCCGATGATCGATAACTACCCCGAATAACAGGGGACGAGAATTATACTATTTACATAATTTTTTATGTGTCTGTCTACGATCGATAACTACCCCGAATAACAGGGGACGAGAATTAATAGTGTTGTTCTCTATTAAAAGATACAATCCTGTGATCGATAACTACCCCGAATAACAGGGGACGAGAATTAGAATGTTATTATCTAAGTGGTCGATGTATTCCGATCGATAACTACCCCGAATAACAGGGGACGAGAATTTTTCTTTAACTGTTTTTACTGCCCATTTAATAGTGATCGATAACTACCCCGAATAACAGGGGACGAGAATATAAACCCGTTCAATTCGTTATCTTTAAATTCTTGGATCGATAACTACCCCGAATAACAGGGGACGAGAATACAACTTCGTCATCTTTCATCATTTCTCTTACATCAGATCGATAACTACCCCGAATAACAGGGGACGAGAATATATTTCTTCCATGAATAACACCCTCCTTTTTTCTAGATCGATAACTACCCCGAATAACAGGGGACGAGAATAAGTTAACGGCATTACCTAATAAAAATATTTTAGGGATCGATAACTACCCCGAATAATAGGGGACGAGAACGGTAATAGTTGCTCAATAGGTAATAAAACGTCGGTGATCGATAACTATCCCGAATAACAGGGGACAGAGTGTAAATTTAATTACACTCTAAAATTTGTAAATTTTTAATGGAATACGCATTGATTAATTTTTAGGGGATGAAAAATGAAAGATGTTATTTATGTAGAAAATCATTACTTTGTTACCGTGAAAGAAAATAGTATTAAATTTAGAAATGTAATAGATAAAAGTGAGAAATTTTATTTGTTTGAAGAAATAGAAGCGATTATTTTTGATCATTATAAAAGCTATTTTTCTCATAAATTAGTAATTAAATGTATAGAAAATGATATCGCTATTATTTTTTGTGATAAAAAGCACTCTCCATTAACGCAACTTATTTCTTCTTATGGTATGACTCATCGTCTTCAAAGGATTCAAAGTCAGTTTCAATTATCTGGGAGAACTAGAGATAGAATTTGGAAAAAGATTGTTGTAAATAAAATTATTAATCAATCAAAATGTTTAGAAAACAATTTACATAATGAGAATGTGAAGTTATTAGTAAACTTAGCAAAAGATGTTAGTTCTGGAGATAAAAGTAATAAAGAAGCACAGGCTGCAAGAATTTATTTTAAAGATTTATACGGTAAACAATTTAAACGTGGACGGTACAATGATATTATTAACTCAGGGTTGAATTATGGGTATTCGATACTTAGATCTTTTATAAAAAAAGAACTAGCTTTACATGGATTCGAAATGAGTTTAGGCATTAATCATCGTTCGAAAGAAAATCCATTTAATTTAGCAGATGATATTATTGAAGTTTTTCGTCCTTTTGTAGATAATATCGTGTACGAGATAGTTTTTAAGAAAAATATTAATACATTTGATGTAAATGAAAAGAAATTATTGTTAAATGTTTTGTATGAAAAGTGCATTATAGATAAAAAAGTGGTGAGGTTACTTGATAGTGTGAAGATAGTTATTCAATCACTTATTAGATGCTATGAAGAAAACACCCCTACTTATTTATTACTACCTAAAATGATTGAGGTGGGGAACTAATGTATTTATTAGTTAGTTTTGACTTACCTAGAGATACTAAATTTGAACGTAGAGTCGCAAGTAAGTATCGTACTCGATTATTAGAACTCGGTTTTAGTATGAAGCAGTTTAGTTTATACGAGAGGTATGTCAGCGATGTTCAAAAAAAAGATAAGATTTTAGAAATTCTGCAACAAGAAATTCCTGATACTGGAAGTATTACACTATATGTCTTACCTGATGAGGTAAATAATAGTCAGATTACCATATTAGGAAAAGAGGTTAAGGTTGTTGTGCGAAAAGAACCTAAGCTAATTTTTCTATAAAGTGGAGGTTACAATGGATAAAAAAACGACATTAATGTATGGTTCTTTACTACATGATATAGGTAAAATTATCTATCGGAGTAATGATCATGCATTTGCAAGAGGAACGCATTCAAAGTTAGGATACAATTTTTTATCTCAATTTTCAGAATTTAAAGATAACGAAGTGCTCGATAGTATTGCTTATCATCATTATAAAGAACTTGCAAAAGCTAATTTAGCTAATGATAATACAGCTTATATTACCTATATTGCCGATAATATTGCGAGTGGTATTGATAGACGAGATGTTATAGAAGAGGGCGACGAAGAATACGAAAAACAAGCATTTAATTTTGATAAGTATACACCTCTATATAGTGTGTTTAATATTGTGAATTCTGAAAAATTGAAACAAATAAGTGGAAAGTTTAAATTTTCTAATGAAAGTAATATTGAGTATCCTAAAACTGAGAACATTCAATATTCAAGTGGAAATTATACAACACTAATGAAAGATATGAGTTATGATTTAGAGCACAAATTAAGTATTAAAGAAGATACATTTCCTTCATTATTACAATGGACAGAAAGTCTATGGCAATATGTGCCAAGTTCGACAAATAAAAATCAATTAATTGATATTTCTCTTTATGATCATAGTCGTATTACATGTGCTATTGCTAGTTGTATATTTGATTATTTAAATGAAAATAATATACATAATTACAAAGATGAATTGTTTACAAAGTATGAAAATACCAAAGAATTTTATCAAAAAGAAGCTTTTTTACTACTTAGTATGGATATGAGTGGTATTCAAGATTTTATTTACAACATAAGTGGTTCTAAAGCATTAAAAAGTTTAAGATCTCGTAGTTTTTACTTAGAAATCATGCTTGAGGTAATCGTTGATCAATTACTAGAAAAATTAGAATTAACACGAGCAAATCTTTTATACACTGGTGGAGGCCATGCATATTTATTAGTCTCTAATACAGATAAAGGGAAAGAAAAAATAAATCAATTTAATACTGAATTAAAAAATTGGTTTATGTCAGAATTCACTACAGATCTCTCATTATCAATTGCTTTTGAAAAATGTAGTGGTAATGACTTAATGAATACTAGTGGTAATTATAGAAATATTTGGCGTAATGTCAGCAGTAAGCTTTCTGATATTAAAGCACATAAGTATTCTTCAGAAGATATATTAAAATTAAATCATTTTCATTCATATGGGGATCGAGAATGTAAAGAATGTTTAAGAAGTGACATAGATATTAATGATGATGGATTATGCAGTATATGTGAAGGAATCATTAATATATCAAATGACTTAAGAGATAAATCATTCTTTGTACTGTCAGAAACTGGAAAATTAAAAATGCCATTCGATAAATTTATATCGGTTATCGATTATGAAGAAGCAGAAAGGTTAGCACAAAATAATAATCACATTCGTATTTACAGTAAAAATAAACCTTATATTGGTGTAGGAATATCAACGAATTTATGGATGTGTGACTACGACTATGCTAGTCAAAATAAAGATATGAGAGAAAAAGGTATTGGAAGTTATGTAGAAAGAGAAGAAGGCATTAAGCGTTTAGGCGTTGTACGTGCCGACATTGATAATCTTGGCGCTACATTTATATCAGGAATTCCAGAAAAATATAATTCAATTTCAAGAACAGCTACATTGTCTCGTCAATTATCATTATTTTTTAAATATGAATTAAATCATTTATTAGAAAATTATCAAATTACAGCTATATATTCAGGTGGCGACGATTTATTTTTGATTGGCGCATGGGATGACATTATAGAAGTAAGCGTTTATATAAATGAAAAGTTTAAAGATTTTACTCTTGGTAAATTAACAATGTCTGCTGGTGTTGGGATGTTCAGTGGTAAGTATCCAATTTCTAAAATGGCTTTTGAGACAGGTCTACTTGAAGAAGCAGCTAAAACTGATGAAAAAAATCAGATAGCACTTTGGGTGCAAGAAAAAGTATATAACTGGGATGAGTTTAAAAAGTATATCTTAGAAGAAAAACTTCTCGTTTTACAACATGGGTTTTCACAAACAGATGAACACGGAAAAGCCTTTATTTATAAAATGTTAGCTTTACTGCGAAATAATGAAACTATTAATATTGCTCGCTTAGCCTATTTATTAGCAAGAAGTAAAATGACAGAGGAATTTACATCTAAAATTTTTAATTGGGCTCAAAACGACAAAGATAAAAATCAATTAATTACAGCTTTAGAGTATTATGTTTATCAAATAAGGGAGGTTGATTGAGTATGATATTAGCTAAAACAAAAAGTGGGAAAAAAATAGATTTAACTTTTGCACATGAAGTAGTAAAAAGTAATGTAAAGACAGTTAAAGATAAAAGAGGTAAAGAAAATCAAGTTTTATTTAACGGTCTTACAACAAGCAAGTTAAGAAATTTGATGGAGCAAGTGAACCGACTTTATACTATTGCATTTAATTCGACTGAAGATCAATTGAATGAAGAATTTATCGATGAATTAGAGTATTTAAAAATTAAATTTTATTATGAAGCAGGTCGAGAAAAAAGTGTTGATGAATTCTTGAAAAAAACATTGATGTTCCCAATTATTGATAGAGTGATACAAAAAGAATCAAAAAAATTTTTCTTAGATTACTGTAAATACTTTGAAGCTCTAGTTGCATACGCTAAATATTATCAAAAGGAGGATTAATATGTATTCAAAAATTAAAATTTCAGGAACAATTGAAGTAGTTACTGGTTTACACATCGGCGGGGGCGGTGAATCTAGTATGATTGGCGCAATTGATTCCCCTGTAGTTAGAGATTTACAAACTAAATTACCTATCATACCTGGCAGTTCAATCAAAGGAAAAATGAGAAGTTTATTAGCAAAGCATTTTGGCTTGAAAATGAAACAAGAGAATCATAACCAAGACGATGAAAGTGTTTTAAGATTATTCGGTTCAAGTGAAAAAGGAAATATTCAAAGAGCTCGTCTACAAATTTCTGATGCATTCTTTTCTGAAAAGACGAAAGAGCATTTTGCACAAAATGATATTGCTTATACAGAAACGAAATTTGAGAATACAATTAATCGTTTAACTGCAGTTGCAAATCCAAGACAAATTGAGAGAGTAACAAGAGGATCTGAGTTTGACTTTGTATTTATTTACAATGTCGATGAAGAATCACAAGTTGAGAATGATTTTGAGAATATTGAAAAAGCAATTCACTTATTAGAGAATGACTACCTTGGTGGCGGCGGTACCAGAGGTAACGGACGTATCCAATTTAATGATATAACTATCGAGACGGTTGTTGGAGAATACGACAGTACAAATCTTAAAATTAAGTAGGTGAAAGACATTGACAACAAAAGTATTTAAACTTTCTTTTAAGACTCCTGTTCATTTTGGGAAAAAAAGGTTGTCAGATGGGGAAATGACAATAACTTCTGATACTTTGTTTAGTGCGTTATTTATTGAGGCGCTTCAATTGGGTATAGAAACTGATTGGTTATTAAACGATTTAATCATTAGTGATACATTTCCTTATGAAAATGAAATTTATTATCTTCCTAAACCTTTGATAAAAATTGAATCTAAAGAAGAAGGCAACCATAAAGCATTTAAAAAGTTAAAATATGTTCCGGTTCATCACTATAATCAATATTTAAATGGTGAGTTAAGCGCTGAAGATGCGACAGATTTAAATGATATTTTTAGTATTGGGCATTTTTCTCTACAAACAAAGGTTTCATTATCAGCACAAGAAATTGATTCAAGTGCTGACAGTGAACCTTATTCAGTGGGAACATTTACTTTTGAACCTGAAGCTGGTTTATATTTTATTGCAAAAGGATCAGAAGAAACCCTTGACCAATTAAAAGATATTATGACTTCATTACAGTACTCAGGTTTAGGTGGTAAACGTAATGCAGGATATGGACAATTTGAATATGAAATAATAAATAATCAACAATTATTTAAGTTATTGAATCAAAATGGAGAACATTCTATTCTTTTATCAACGGCAATGGCTAAAGAAGATGAGATAAAGAGTGCTTTAAAAGAGGCAAGATATATTTTGAATAAACGTTCTGGTTTCATACAATCAACAAATTATTCTGAAATGCTAGTTAAAAAAAGTGATTTCTATAGCTTTTCTTCTGGTTCAGTTTTTAAAAATATCTTTAACGGTGACGTTTTTAATGTTGGACATAATGGTAAACACCCAGTCTATCGTTATGCGAAGCCTTTATGGTTGGAGGTATAAGTATGACAATAAAAAATTACGAAGTTGTTATTAAAACTTTAGGTCCAGTTCATATTGGTAGTGGTCAAGTTATGAAGAAACAAGATTACATTTATGATTTCTACAATTCTAAAGTTTATATGATTAATGGAAATAAACTGGTTAAGTTTTTAAAAAGAAAAAATATACTCGATACATATCAAAACTTTTTGAGATACCCACCAAAAAATCCAAGAGAAAATGGACTAAAAGACTATTTAGACGCTCAAAATGTTAAGCAAAGTGAATGGAAAGCATTTGTGAGTTATTCTGAAAAAGTTAATCAAGGTAAGAAATATGGAAATATACGGCCTAAACCGCTAAATGATTTACATTTAATGGTAAGAGATGGACAAAATAAGGTGTATCTTCCGGGAAGTTCAATCAAGGGAGCTATTAAAACAGCACTTGTTTCAAAATATAATAATGAAAAAAATACAGATGTATATAGCAAAATTAAAGTCAGCGATTCAGAGCCTATTGATGAAAGACATTTAGCAATTTATCAAAAAATAGATATTAATAAAAGCGAAAAACCAATGCCTTTATATAGAGAATGTGTAGATGTAGATACTGAAATAAAATTTAAATTAACCATAGAAGATGAAATTTATTCTATTAATGAAATTGAACAAAGCATCCAAGATTTTTACAAAAACTATTATGACAAATGGTTGGTCGGTTTCAAAGAAACAAAAGGTGGAAGACGATTTGCATTAGAAGGCGGTATGCCCGATGTTCTAAACCAAAATATTTTATTCTTAGGAGCTGGCGCAGGATTTGTTAGTAAAACGACACATTATCAATTAAAAAGTCGAGAACAAGCAAAACGAGATTCTTTTGATATTTTAACTAAAAAATTTCGTAGAACTTATGGGAAAATGAAAGAAATGCCTTCTAACGTACCAGTTGCTCTAAAGGGTACAACTAATCAAAGTCTTCATGTTTCATATCAACAAGGTATGTGTAAGATTAGTTTTCAAGAGTTAAATAATGAGGTGCTATAATGAAAGTACTATTTAGTCCAATAGGTAACTCAGATCCATGGAGTAATGATAGAGATGGTGCAATGCTTCATATTGTGCGTCATTATAAACCTGATGTAGTCGTTTTATTTTTTACTGAAAGCATTTGGAATGGTAATAGAAATATACCTGGACGTAAAAACTTCGATTGGGAAAACATTGTTTCAAAAGTATCATCGAGAACAAAAGTGGATATAAAAGTGGATAGTATTAAATATGAAAATGATTTTGATAGCTATAAAGATATATTTCACTTTTATATAAATGAGATTAGAACTAAATATTCTGATGCAGAAATTTTATTAAATGTTACAAGCGGAACACCACAAATGGAGTCAACTTTGTGTTTAGAATATATTTCTAATCCTCATAATATGAAATGTATACAAGTTTCAACACCTGCTCCTATTGAAGGACCTAAACGTTCATTTGCGAAACTTGAAACTGTGACTGAAGATTTAAATAAAGTTAATGCTAATGAAAAAATGGCTTCTAATAGAAGTAAATCAATCAATATTATTAGTTTTAGAGAAGTGATGGTGCGCTCTCAAATAAAAAGTTTAGTGAATAATTATGATTATGAAGGTGCACTGAATTTAGTAAGTGATCAAAAGTCTTTTCGTAATGGTAAACTATTAAGGAAAAGATTATTGGAATTAACAAATCAGATTAAAACGCATGAAGTTTTTCCAGAAATTAATGATAAGTACAGAAGTGTTGCTTTAAAAAAATCATTATTCCATTATTTATTATTAAATATGCGATATAATCGTCTTGATGTAGCTGAAACGTTAATAAGAGTGAAATCTATTGCTGAGTTTATACTTAAAACATATATTGTGGGTCATTGGCCTACTCTAATAATTGAAAAAGATGATAAACCTTATTTAAATGCTGAAGATAATTTATCTTTTATTTATAAATATAAATTACTATTAGAAAAAAGAAGACAGAATTTGGATGTTTCAAGGATTCTAGGTCTACCTGCGTTTATAGATATACTTACAGTATTAGAACCTAACTCTAAACTATTAAAAGAAGTTAATGCTGTAAACGATATAAATGGTTTAAGAAATTCTATAGCTCACAATTTGGAAACATTAGATTTGGATAAAAATAAAAATTATAAGAAAATAATGTTATCTGTTGAAGCAATAAAGAATATGTTGCATATCTCATTTCCCGAGATAGAGGAAAAAGACTATAATTATTTCGAAAGAAAAAACAAGGAATTTAGAGAATTATTATGATAAATAAAATTACAGTAGAATTAGACTTACCAGATAGTATTCGTTTTCAATATTTAGGAAGTATTTTACATGGTGTGTTAATGGACTATCTTCCTAATGATATTGCTGATCAGCTACATCATGAATTTGCTTATAGTCCATTGAAGCAAAGAATATATCATAAAAACAAAAAAGTAATTTGGGAAATTGTTTGTATGTCAGATCGATTATTTAATGAGATAGCCGAGCTATTCACTTCTAAAAACAGGCTGTTTTTAAAATATTACCAAGTTTATATTGAGATTTATTCTTTTAATATTGAGAAAGTAAACGTTCAAAATATTATGAATCAACTCTTAGAAACAGAGGAATTGAATCGATATGTAAGAATTAATATACAGACACCTATGTCTTTTAAATATCAGAGTAATTACATGATTTTTCCTGAGGTTAAACGTTTCTTTAGAAGTATTATGATACAATTTGATGCTTTTTTCGAAGAATATAAAATGTACGATAAAGAAACATTAGATTTTTTAGAAAAAAATATTAATATTGTTGACTATAAATTGAAAAGTACACGATTTAACTTAGAAAAAGTTAAAATCCCTTCATTTACGGGAGAAATAGTGTTTAAAATTAAAGGACCCTTACCTTTTCTACAACTAACTCATTTTTTATTGAAGTTTGGCGAATTTTCTGGATCAGGTATGAAAACAAGCTTAGGCATGGGGAAATATAGTATAATATAACTAGAGTATAGCTGAAATTTAGTTGTCAAAAAATGTGACATTCTGCACTTATAGTACAAGTGATTTGTCACTATTTTTGACAGTAAATTTTGCCTTTGAACTATTGATTTGATAGGCTTTAAAGAGCTATCTAAATTCGATAACTACCCCGTAGAAGAGGGGACGAGAACTCTTCTAAGACGCGATATGATTCTAATTGGTCTTCATTCGATAACTACCCCCGTAGAAGAGGGGACGAGAACTGATATACTCCTTTACCATGTATTAATTCTGGACCACTATTCGATAACTACCCCGTAGAAGAGGGGACGAGAACTCATATTCGATCGTGTATATCAAAACTTTATGCATTCGATAACTACCCCGTAGAAGAGGGGACGAGGATCTCATCTTGATGATCCCAATTGGCTTGGTTAAAAAGAAATCGATAATCCTCGTAGAATAGAGAAAAAGTATTAAAAATATATTTGATTTGATAAAATATTCTGCAAAAAAGAGGAACAAAAAATCAAGATTTAAACTGTAATTCATTATTATTGAAATTAATCGACATTCAATTTCTAAATAAACAGAAACAAAAATAACTTTCATATAAATAATTTCTTTGCGATTAAGTTGGAATTAGAAATACTAAATACAAATAACAGCGAATGAAATGCATATTATTGAGGAATTGGATGTGTAGTGCAATTTCGAGAGTTACTACTTAAGAAAATAAAAAGAAGAAAACAAACAATAAGAATTAAATCTGAAGCAAGATATAAAAGCAAATATTTTTGATACAACCACATTAGTAAATACTTTATTAATTAGTATACGACTGAAAGCGAAGTAACAGCTAACAATGCTCCAGATATAGACATTAGTGTTACGAAAGAATAATATTACCATCTAGAAAATGTAATTTTTTAAAAATCTGAAGATAAAGTAGATTACTTTGTGAGTTTTCATGTTAAGAATTCTGAACTTGGAGACGTAGTATAAATATAGCTTAGTAGAAAATGCCACCGGAGCTGTAGCTGAGATTGACTATCAAGAATTAACTAAATTAGGTTATTACCCATCAACAAAAATCCAAGATTTAACACTGTCTAATAATAGTGCGAATAATGAAGTTTAAAAGTAAACAACTGGTAATAGCGAATCAAACTAAAGTAATCAATTACAGAATTCAAGTACTACTCAAGCCTCAAGCAAATATTGAAACTCAAACACAAGTTAAGAATAATACACTGCCTGAAACAGATGAACAGTCTAATGCCGATTGAGTCCAATAATAGCCTCTGTATTATTAGCCACACGATTATTATCAATATTTAAATAAAGTTAATATTAAATAATAAAAATCCTTCAAATTATTTGTTGAAAAATTAATAACTTTGAAGGTTTTTAGCAAAATCACTGATAGGGAGAAGCATATCATAAATGATGCGGTTTTTTTCTTGAAAAATTTAATCAAATATTAGAATCCTTTAATTTATTTGAAAATCAGAAGTGAGTAACAATGACAAGTGAAATAGTTAGTGGAATAATTGGAGTTATAGGGATTTATTGAGATGTATGAAGATGCGGGCACTTATTGAGTAGATTATAATTAGAACATGGAGGTGATTTGCTTCTCCATGCAATGCAAGTAAAGATGACCTTTTAAAAATTCTATAAGAATTTAGAAACTTTAGAATAACTAAATATTAAAAATATATCGTATAAAAGTGAACTTAGGATGAGAGACTATAGCTAAATTAAAAATTTAGCAAAAACTAACTTAAAGACTGCGAACAATCTTTAAGTTAGTTCAAAAATAACTAATTTAAGCAAAATTATCTGCTTTTTGTGATCGTAGCCATCTGTAATAATCTTTTGCTAGTAGTTGATATACAGTGTCATAAAAGTCGCTATTATCGCTAAACATTTTAGAGTATGCAGCTTCTTCTTGATTATATTGATCAATTAAGAAGTGTTGGAATTGTTTTTGGAATAAACTATTCGCAAACATTTCTTCGCTATTGTTTTGAGCCATATTTACAAGTTTTGCATCTGTATTGTTCATCAATGTTTCTCGCATATTTTTAACGAGTACTCTATCGCCTTGAGTAAAATCATCTGGGAATCGTTCATTGATTTTTTGTATAATTTCATTTAAAGAATCGTATTCTTCTTCAGGTCCGACAGTTGTATTCACTTCTGAAGGATGAGCCAATTGACCACTTTCTATATCTTCATTGACGAGTTTTATATCTCCTCTAAAATCTTCTTGCAATTTATAGTATTCTAACTTTATTTTGTCTTCTATATCGATATAGTTGCGTTGTTTTTTAGGAATGAATTTTAATAAAAAACCAGTAAAAATACTTTCTTCTAGCAACTCTTTATCAAAAGTACGATCAATTTGAGCGATATAATTATACCATTTGTTGAAATTTCTTAGTGTAACTCTGAAATCGTATTGAACATCTTCTGGAAGCTCATTGTATCTACTAATAACGGGACGTAACACGCTACTCAATCGACCAAGTAATTGATCATTTTGTTTTTGTTTTGCTTGACGATTTAATTTCATGACTGTTTGAATATCATCATCATTGTATATATGGAATTTACGGAGTTTACTCTGTGTATCATAAATTAAATTAATATTAATTTCTTCTTTTAGAGAAGTTGCTTCGTAAAAAGGTTGGAATGCTTCATATATTTCTTCTTCTGTATTTACAAAATCAAGAACAAAAGTATCTGTTTTTCCAGGCATAGTACGATTGAGGCGAGACAATGTTTGGACTGCCTTTACTCCGTGTAGTCTCTTATCGACAAACATTGTATGAAGTAAAGGTTCGTCAAATCCCGTTTGATATTTTTCTGCGACAATTAATAAATTAAAGTCTTCACTATGAAATGCTTCTTTCAGTTGATTCTCTTGGATATGTTCTCCAGAATGCGTTAAGTTCATCTTTGGCTCTGTATATTCAATCCCATCATCTTCTACTGTACCTGAAAAAGCGATTAACACATCCATATCTGTATATCCTTTTTCTTTGATATATTTTTTAAATTCTTGCATATACCGTACGGCATGGAGTCGAGAAGCCGTCACAATCATTGCCTTTCCTCTACCTTGAATTGCTTTTTGTGTCACTGATCTAAATTGTTCAATCATAATTTCGGCTTTTTGTCTAAGTACCCAAGGATGAAGAGATTGATATTTAGCGATAGCTCGAACAGCTTCTGTCTTTGGCAATTCTGGGTCTTCTTCAATCGACTTCGCAATTTTATAGGAAGTGCTATAAGTCATGTAATTTTGTAAAACGTTTAGAATAAAGCCTTCTTCTATAGCTTGTCTCATGCTATAAATGTGGAATGGATGATAGGAACCATCTCCTTGTTTTGTTCCAAACATTTCAATGGTTTTTTCTTTTGGTGTAGCTGTGAAAGCAAAAAAACTTAAATTATCATGTTGACCTTGAGATAGTAGCGTTTGAACAATTTGATCTTGATCATCTAGCGATTGATTTTCAACGCTTTCTTCAAATTCTTGGTATTCCTTTAAAGAAGCTTCTTTGTCTGCTAACGCATGTTTTAGTTTTTGTGCACTGCTACCTGTTTGAGAAGAATGTGCTTCATCGACCAAAATCGCAAAACTTCTACCTGCTGTATTATCTATTTCATCATAAATTACTGGGAACTTCTGTAATGTAGTAATAATAATTTTCTTTTGGTCATTTATAGCTGTTTTTAAATCTTGAGAAGTTTTATTATCTCCAATAGTTTCGACTTGCCCAGTGGTATGCTCGAAACTCAATAATGTATTTTGAAGTTGGCGATCTAAAACAGTACGGTCTGTAACAATAATGACCGATGAATAGATCGGTTGATTCTCATCATTATGCAAGGAAGCTAGATGGTATGCCAACCAAGCAATACTATTAGACTTACCTGAACCAGCAGAATGTTGAATGAGATAATTCTTTCCAGGACCATGATGCTGAGTATCTGATATTAATTTTTTCACAATATCAAGTTGGTGATAACGCGGGAAAATAAGTAGTTTCTTCTTCTCTTCTAAATTCATAAACCGCTCAATAATGTCCAATAACTGATGACTTGTGAGTACACTTTCCCATAAGTAAGAAGTCGGATATCCATCAGGATTTGGTGGGTTTCCTGCACCTCCAACATGACCAGGTCCGTTAGATCCCTGATCAAAGGGTAGAAAGTAAGTTTTATTTTTTGCTAGTTTTGTTGTCATCAACACATTAAAATGATCTACTGCGAAATATACTAGAAAACGAGTATTAAATTGAAAAATCAATTCTCGTGGATCTCTATCTTGTTCAAACTGTAATCTCGCATGTTCTACATTTTGACCTGTATATTGGTTCTTAAGTTCTAACGCAACAAGAGGAATCCCATTAATCATTAACACCATATCAATAGTATTTCTATGCTGGTTACTATACTGAAATTGACGCACGCATTGGAAGCGATTGGCTTCATATTTTTTTATGTTTCCTGTGTTCAAAGATGATGCAGGTTGAAAGTAAACAACTTTAAAAGAAACTCCTCGATCCTTGATTCCTTTACGAAGAACATGTAAGATTCCATGTGTCGTGATTTCTTCATTTAGACGTTTTAAAAATTTCTGTTCTGCATCAGTACGATAGATGGCTACATATCGCTTCCAATTTTGGGGTTGAGTTTGTTTTACAAATTCTAATAATACTGTTGAGTCAAGTGCGCTATTTGCATCGTAATAAGTGTCTTGAAATCGTATAGATTCCCAACCACCATTTTGAACAAGGCTATTTTCTATGTCGTGTTCAAAATTAATTTCTCTATTTTTTATCACTGATATCACTCCTTACACTTCTTTTTTACCTGTAACATATTCATAAATTAATGAATTCTTATAAGTCTCTAGTTCTTTAATAACTTTTGTTTTATTTTCAATTAGTTTATTGATTTGAGATAATTTATCATCTAAATAACTAACAATTTCATTTTCCTCATGTTTGGGAGGTCTTGGGATACTAGTTTCTTTTATATAATCCCAACTAGAGCGAGGCATCTTTGCACCATAAGATGTGGCATTAATAAAATCAGTAAATAGTTGTGATATTAACCAGTAAAGTAAATACCTTTTATTTCCCTTAAAGCTTTCAAATACTATAAATTCACCACTACAACTACCATTTATGTCTGCTATAAATGCCTTAGCTAAATAAGGTCTTAATTTACTGTATAAAATATTCCCTTTTTCAAAGTATTTTTCTTTGGAGTCTTTCACTAACTTTCCATAATCATTTATTCTTCCTTCATAGCTAAGAACATTCTCTAATCCGATATAAATATCTTCTTTCACAAAGTCTTTTTTTGTATCAATTGTGCTAGTATTATATTTTATCTTATTAATATTCCAATGTTTAGGTATATCTCCTATCCATTCAACACCACTATCTTTCATTTCCACATTCGGGTCTATGCCTTTTGTCACCGATTCTGTGATGAGTGATTGTTTGTAATTTTTTAGTTCTTTGATGGATTGTTCGGTCTGATTTATTAATTTATTTACAACTTTTATGTCTTTTGCTAAACTCTTGACAATTAAGTCTTGAACTCTCCTAGGAGGTAGGGGAAGAAATAAACCAGCTAATTTATCCATAGGTATTCTCATTCTAATTGTATTCAATTTACCTGTAGATGACTCTCTCATCATTATTCCATTGCCTAAACCTAAAAGACTTCGTTGGAACTCTCTTGTTCGAAATAAATAATAATAATAAGTTATATTAATTTCTTCCGAAGTTGTGTATAACGTATAATACACGGGACTAACAACACCCGTGTATCGAGATAGTCCTACTGCACCCGCTAATATATTCATACTGTTTATTACAATATCATTTGGATGAGCTACTTTATAGGCTGTTAGATCCGACTTGGATTTATTTCCGCCACCAGTCTTTTCTGCATAAGGAAAGATTCCTCTTTCGACTGATAATGATAAAATATTATCAGTAACTATTGGATTATTCTTTTCGTTTCTTTCTTCAAGTGTATACTTTAGCTTTCTAATTTCCCAATCCTCTGGTATTTCCCCAATCCACTTAATTCCGCTATCTTTCTTTTTCCTAGTCAACATTTTCCACATCCTTCCCTGATAGTGCTTGGAAGTTTGCGACAATTGATTCCTCTAATTTTTTGATGCGTTCAGCAATGACTTCTGATGGCTCTGGTGCTGCGTACTTATAGAAAAGTCGCGTGAAGGGAATTTCATAGCCAATCTTATCTTTTTTACGATCTACCCATGCGTCTGAACTAAACGGCAATACCTCACGTTCAACATATTCATTTATATCTTCTGTTAGGGGAATATCTTCTGTATCTCTAAGGTTCGTGTCTACATTTTTGCTTCCATTCTTCTTATAAACGATATCTCCGTTTTCGTCTCGTTGTGGCTGTTCAATAGTGACTTGAGTAAAACCAAATGATTCATTATCAAATATTTTTGACTCTACTGTTCTGTCTTCTAGATAATATTCTTTATTATCAAATTCTCCATAAGCTTGCACAATCAATTCTCGACATGCTTCAGAAATATCTACGCGTTTTTCACCAATATTCTTATGGCGTTTTTCATATATATTGGATGCATCAACGAGCTGTACTTTCCCTTGACGTTCTGGAGATTTATCTTTAGTAATAATCCAAATATATGTTGAAATTCCTGTATTGTAGAATAAGTCGTTAGGAAGTTGGATTATGCCCTCTAACCAATCATTCTCAATTACGTACTGACGAATTAAACTCTCGCCTCCACCAGGATTTCCAGAAAACAAGGCAGAACCATTGTGAATAATTGCCATGCGTCCTGTTTCCTTTAACTTTGAAATACCATTGAGTTGAAACAGCAACTGTCCGTCGCTAACTCGAGGCAATCCAACTCCAAAACGACCAAGTTCACCAAGTTCGTGTTCTACTTTTACTGCTTTTTGGTCCTTTTTCCAATTGACACCAAATGGTGGGTTGGAGATACAGTAATCAAACGTAAATCCTTCAAACTGATCGTTCGTTAATGTACTTCCAAGCGCCATATTTTCAGGCTCTCCACCACGAATCATTGTATCTGCTTTCGCAATTGCATAAGTTTCAGGATTTAGCTCTTGACCAAATGTGGCTACCTCTGCAGTATCATTCATATCGTGAATACGTTCTGTCATAGCTGAGAGCATTTGAGAAGTTCCCATTGTTTGGTCGTAAACAGTTTTGAAAACATGTTCTTTAAACAAAGTATCTTTATCTTCGATAAGCAATAAATCAGTCATGAGATAAATGATATCTCGACTCGTGAAGTGTGCACCTGCTTCCTCGTTATAGCTTTCCGAAAATTTTCGTACAAGTTCCTCGAACACGTATCCCATATCTGTGCTTGTCATCTTGTCTGGACCTAGATATGCATCTGCTTTGTTAAATTCTTGAATCACATAAAATAGCACGTCATTATCTGCCATTGTTGTAATTTCAACATCGAACTTAAAGTTATCGAGAATATCTTGCATGTTTTCAGAGAAACCATTGAGATAAGCTCTAAAGTTTGATTCAATATTTGCTGGGTCTGCGAGTAATGTTTCAAAAGTATATAAGCTTGTATTATAAAATGAATACCCTGATGCGTTCTTCAAAAGGCGTTCTCGCATCACGTTATTCATTGATTGAGTATTTTCTGCGGTCTTAATAACTTCGTCTCGCGTTTTTAGTAACGTATCATGAAGACGCTTAATGACTGTCATTGGTAAGATGACCTTCCCATACTCATGGGGTTTATATAATCCTCTTAAAATGTCTGCAACGTTCCAAATAAGGTTTGCTTGTTTTTGAACATTAATTGATGTTTGTTGATGTCTTTTAAATTCGTTCATTATGTATATCTCCTTTAGTAGATAAAAAAAGTTAAAATTCTCTACTTCTATATTATCAGAGATAGAAAATAGAAAAAAATAGTAATAAGAGCATCCCTCACCGAAAAGTGAAGGATGCTCTAATTTTTATAAGTTTGATTAAATATTTCACCAGAAGATTAATTCATTATGTTTTCTAATACAATCACATCAAACTCTTATGAGTTGTTTTATTATATATCCAACGAACGAGTAAAGCGATTCCGATAAATAAACCAATATAACCTACAATTGGAAAGACAATATTAATCAAATCAGCAAATCCTACAAAACTTAGGATAAATGCTAAAACTAAAGAAGATACTAATAATATAAAGTAACGTGGTGTACGGAAATCAGAAAAGCGAATTAAGAACGGATAAATCATTCCTACACAACTATTAAAAATCACTCCAACCATGACAGCTGACATCAAAACACCAAGCCAAGGGTGAATATCTTTAGCTAATAATAATGTAGGAATATCAACACTGTTCGCTTTTTCAACATTCGCAAGTAGACCTGCAATCATAATGAGTAATAGTACACTAAACACAATGCCACCATATGCAGCACCTCGTCTTGCAATTTTATGACTTTTGGCGTCTCCACCTATAATAGTTAAAAAGCTGAAACTATTTCCTATAATTATGCCACCATATAAAATAGCATCCCACCACCAAGCATGAGGAGTGTTTGTTTTTGAAGGCTGGATATGTTGAGACACCTCATTAAAAGGAATAGTAGGTTGAATAATATTAAATCCAGCAATAATAAACACAGCGATAACTAAAAAAGGTGTCACAATACCTAACACGCTAATAATTTTATTGAAATTCAAGAGTGAAATAAAGAATAATAATAAAACAATTATGAGTGAACCTATCCATGTAGGAACATTAAACCCTTGTTGTAACGCTGAACCTCCACCAGCAATCATAACGACAGTTAGTCCAAATAAGAAGAAAACAATTAAATAATCAATAATTGTTCCTAACACCTTACCAAATAAACTATGTAATGAAATATCATATTGATTAGCATCTAAGCGATAACCTACTTTAGAGGTTTGACGTGTGCCGAAAGTTACTATAATACCTGTAATAATTGCGGCTATGTATGCATAATTTCCATGGTTTACAAAAAATTGTAATAATTCTTGGCCTGTAGTAAAACCAGCGCCTACAATAAAACTTAAATAGGCAAGAGTAATTTTAATTGCAGTTTTGTTTTCTTTACTCACCGACATTCCTCCTTAAACAGTACATGCCTATAGAATAACACAATTTTAAATTCTTATTTTTTAAATATAATTATATATCTAATTTAAACGCAATATGTTGTGAAAAATTATAATTTAAATGGATATTGAGGTTATAGGAAAAAATAAAAATATACCATCCCTCACCGCTAAGTGAAGGATGGTATATTTTTCATTTTGATAGATAATGGTTAATAATTATCTGTAAATCATTATTAAGTACCGTTGTTATAGAGTCATCATCCATAAAATTATCATAGATTTTATCCAATATTTCTTCATCTTCAATCGCTGTAAAATGATGTACTAGTCCTTTTACGATAGATATATAATTTTGAGATGCTAAGCAACTAGCAACTGTTCGCCAGTCTGAGTGTGTGGTTTCATGGTTCATAGATAATCCTCCTTTTATTTCAATGTCCATTTTTGACGTGCTTTAGGATTGAGTGGATGCATGATTTCATTTGTTACTGGATTGATGAGTTTCTTTACTTTCTTCTTATGAGGTTTTAGCATTTCCATCACCTGTGATACACGTTCTATAACAACTGGTCGCTTAGCATAGGCGCCATAAGCTAGAATCACTGTGTCACTTTCACTAATCGTCTTCATCAAGTGAATGTCTGTGTGTTTGTCATAAGGCTCTTTGATATGTTTAAGGTTCTCTGGGGTTTTAATATTTGAAAATAGATTCACAAGATATACAGCACCATATTGTTCAGAATTCGCTAATTGGTTAAGAATAAGAACAGTAGTAAGATCGAGTGATAACACACCATCTAAATGGGGGTACATCGTTATCACTGTACAAGCTGGTTTCTTTTCATCCCAAGTTTTCTTGAGTAAATAGCGGTGCTGTTTGTCATCGCTAAATATGGCTTCTGTGTGTATTGTACTTTTAATTGTATTCATATATCATCATTTCCTTTAGTATTCTTCTGGTAAAAGCATCACATAATAAAAAACGTCTACATCATCTTCTCGGATGACGTAGACTTTCTTAGGTAATGCATTTTGATTTTTTATATAGTTTGTATAGTGATATTCCAATTTGTATGCGGGTTGTTCTTGTTCATGTGTGATTGAGAGTATATTTTCATCTTCTTGTAGTTTAAAAATGTGTAGGTAATCTGTATTAAGTTGATTGTCTCGATCTTTTACCATATTCCAAAGTAGGATTTGAAGGTCTAGAGATAGTTGTTTACTAATGCCTTTTGTGATGTATCGATTGATTTTCATACTATTTTCCTCCATTTTGCTTTTCTTTCATGATGTCAATTACTTCGTTAATAACTGTAACAGATAGTTGAGCGATCTTGATCCAGTTCATATTATTCTCCTCCTTTTTGTAATAGATGACGTTCATCGATAATTGTATTTTTAGTATCTGTGAGGTATAGAAAGTCCATATCAAAATGATCCAGATAACCAATACTGATGAGTTGGTTATTGGCGTACATAAGAAATGGATAGATACTTAGCTCATGTAGTTCATCGTTATAGTAGGTATAAGTTTCAAGTGTAAGATGCGCAAGTGGGGTATGGTCTACAAAGCGAGTAGGAAGTATATTTTCTGCTGCTTCTTCTAACGCTTCACATTCCCATGTTTCATTGTTAGATAGTTGGAATAGACGAGTTATATATTGTTTGAGTTCTTGAGTGGTTGTTTTCATATCATTGCCTCCTAGATAGTGTTAGCGATGTATTTCATATACATCACTGAGATAATATATATTTGATTTATCATTTATTACGAATCCCGGTGGGAATAAGAGAAAATCCCATATGAAAAACTGCTACAAACATTGATATGACAAGAAAATCCCGTTATCCCGCTCATTTGTTGGGAAATATAGGTATATATTTATATATCATTTGGATTTGGTGGTGTTATTACGACTTACTTTTTCTTTTTATATTATTTATTTATAAATAATAACGGGATTTTGGGATTACGCTTGCGTAATCCTTCTCCTACATGAAGTTAGCCAATCCCGTTACTATCCCACTTATATTTTGTTTTGGGATGTTCTTTCGTCATATCAATATAAGCTTCACATTGAGCCATGATTTGTTAGCGTGTTGAATATATTTGTTAGATGAGTGTTATTGAATGACGAAAGGACAGTACATAGATATTATATTTGAAAGTAGAGTGTTTGAGGCAAAAACAAAGACGAAGTGCTGAGGAGCACTTCGTCTAGATTGTTATTATTAAAAAGTTGTTTAATAATTTCATTATTGAGCTTGAGAGTGACATAGAATTGTTTTTTATGATTCTCGTCTTTACGAATATCAATACGGTCAATAACCGTTAGGTATAATGCTTTGAGCTGTGATTTATCCATGGATTCTATATTTTGAAATATTCGTTGTAATAGGGCAGCGATTTGTTTCGTATCATAAGATGGTTTCTCTTGATTTTGTTGCTGCTTGAGTTGATTCATTTGGTTTGTAATATCATTCAGTTTTGTTTCATATTGATGAATGGTTGGTTTGAGTGCAGATGTTAAGTCTGGATTGTCTTCGATGGTTTGAACGAGATTTTTAAGTTTGATGTTTACTTCATCAAATTGTTGTTGTTTATAAGCAATATCATGATTGAGTGCAGCTACATCGACTTGATTATCTTGATTAACACGTTCGACAACTTGTTTGAGAACTTTATCGCTTTTGACAATTTCAAGTATTTGATCCATGACGTATTTCTCAATCACATCAGCTCTAACACTATTGGCTGAACATACCTTTGATCCTTTGTTGCGAAAGTTACTACAAGAATAATAGCGAATACGTTTCTTAGTTCCATCTTTGAGTGTATTAGTAGTATTACTCGCGGCCATAGGTGCTCCGCATTGGGGACAATGAACGATACCGGTTAATAGATTAGTTCCTTTACCGTGAACTTGGGGGTTTTGACTGACTTGCTTTTTACGTGCTTGCACTTTATCCCATAATGCTTGGCTAATAATAGGGGCGTGCTTACCCTCAGCTATGATCGGTTTATCATTCAGTCCTTTACGACGTTTTTCATTCCAATCTTTGTACTTCGCAAATTGAATTTTACCCATATAGAAGGGATTGGATAGAATATAAGTAATAGAACTTATACTGAAAGGCTTCCCTTTTTTAGTGACATAGCCTTTATGATTGAGTGTATTGGCAATTTTACGATAGCCATGCCCTTTGGCATAAGATTCGAAAATATATTTTACAATATTAGCTTCATGTTGATTAATCATCAATTCGTGTTTACTGTCGGGTATTTTGTCATAGCCTAGCGGTAAATTTCCTTGATAATAGCCTTCTTGGGCACGTCTGGTTTGGCCCATGAATACGTTCTCGACAATGTTATTACGTTCAAATTCTGAGAAACTCGCAAGTATTTGTAACATGAGTTTTCCAGAAGAAGTATTGACTTCCATACGTTCAGACAAACTGAAAAATTCGACATTTTGCTTATGCAAATCTTCGACAATTTTGAGTAAGTCTGATGTATTACGTGCCAGTCGGTTTGTTTTGTACACCATGACACAATCGATATGACCTTCATTCGCATCCTTCAACATACGTTGGAGCTCAGGACGGTTCATAGATTTTCCTGAGATACCACGATCAGCGTAAATATCTGTGACTTCAAAATGGTGAAATTGACAGTAGTCTCTAATCTGATTGATTTGGCCATTAATACTATAACCTTCTGTATTTTGGATTTCAGTCGATACACGGACATAGATACCGACACGTTTTTGTTTGAGTTGTTGCATGACTTTTTCATCCTTTCTGATTAAGCAATCGATGATTGCGCCGTTTGATTGACGATGTTTAAGGGCTCATTTTTGAAATAGATACCCGTAAGTGTTTTATTTTTGGTAATATGAATTTCATCAATGTAAGGGTACAACATGTTTAACGTGAAACGTTGTTGTATGATATTTTGAAAAACCTTTCGAATTTGATGTGCATTGATTGATGTTATAGGGTTTGACTGTTGTCGAAATGTTTGCGATTGTTCTCTGAACGTATCTGCATCAATTTTGCCTTGGGCTAATTTTTCTATCAGCTGCTCGTGATTGAGTGTAGTTTTAGTTTCTATATCTCTTTGTCTTTTGAGTCGTTGTTGAATAGTATGATTTATTTTTGAATAGAGCTGTTGATTTTGAAAGAAGTCCTGACAAGTCGCTAAAACACTTGTTTCTAATTCTTGTGCGTTGATTCCTTTAAATTCACAAACAAAGCGAGCGTTATTCATATTTTTCGGACAGACATAGTAACGCAATGAATGATTTGGTTTTCGGACGGTCATGTTTGTGAGTGTCGAATGGCAATAGGGACATTTGATTTTTTGTTTGAGTTGATTTTCTGACGGCTTACGTTTGACTTGTTTCTGAGTTCGGGTAACTTGAGCTTCTTCGTATATCGTTGTACTGACAATAGCTGGGAACATGTTTTCATATTGTCCGTATTGATTGATAACACGGCCACAGTAATTAGGGTTAAGGATAATATTACGCACTTGATAGGGCTTGCGATTAATGAATTTATCATCAGCTTCTAAGTATTGCGCAATTTTTTTATAACCATAACCTTGAAGGTAATAATTGAACACAGCTTTTACTGTTGGTGATTTTACTGTGTCTATTGTGAAAGTACCATTATGATAGTGATACCCAAAGGGTGCATGTGTTGTAATTAGTTTACCTTGTCTCGCTTTTTCTTTGATTCCATTTTTGACTTGTTCGCCTATATTATCAGATTCTAGTTCGGCCAAGCTGATGAAAATATTGAGTTTGAGCCGATCGAATGCTTTATCCATGTCGAAGTAGCCATCATGAACGCTTAAGATATGAATATGATACGTTTGACATAATTTCATGAGCTTTAATGCATTTTTCAAATTACGATGAAGTCGATTTAGACGATAGCAACATAATACGTCACATTGTCCCTGTTGAATCGGTTCAGTAATTTGTTGATAACCATTCCGCTTATTAGTACGTCCTGATTGTTTATCGCTATAAAAGGTAATGTGTTGAATATTATGTTTTTCGGCTAATACCTTGATGGTTTGTTTTTGAGCTGCTAAGGATTGTTGCTTTGTAGTGCTCTGTCGTAAGTAACCAATTGCTTGTTTCATCTTGTTTCCTCCTTTCGAAGTGATAATATATATTTATGAACGAATTTATAGATGAGCCCAACACCTGCCTGGTGTTGGGCGTTATTATTAGTCATCAGCATGATTAATTTCTTCAATCACTAAATCAGCGAGTAATGTGATTAATTCGTCCATATGGTTCAACCTCCAAATATCAAATTATATTGAATTGATAACATGTTGCATTGTTATTCGTTCACTCCGTGTACTTGGAACAATATGTTCAGTTATCTCTTTTTCATTTATGAATTCAGGGTACAAGTGATAAAATTTTAGTAGCTTCTGTTCCGTTTCAGTTAATACATATTGTTGCATATGGTAGTATCTGTCGATATAATTAACGACAATAGGTTTTTGATGATCATCGACTTCTACCGAATCAATTGTGTAATTTAATAAGTTGACTTTTGTTTTCATTTTTATGCCTCCGATTAATTTAATGAGCTACAACGCACATAGCGCGTTGTAGCGATATTCATATTTAGAGTTCTAAATCGCCCTTTTCTTCCCATTCTCTACCGTCTTTAACAAATTTGTTGAGTAATTCCTTATTTGTTGTATTATTATCAAATTGCGGTGGTGTGAATGGTTCAGAATTTGAGCTTAAACCGAGAACAGGTGCAAACTCACTAAGCAATACAAGATGGTAGAACAAGATCGTTTTTGTTTTGCCTTGAGTATCTTTGACATTACGTTTGATAGCTATCCGATCGGAATCCATCTGGATATATCCTTCTGCTCTTAAACTATCTATTACATTTTTTACATCTTGGTATTGGTTTTCTTCTAACATATGTTTAAAAACATCTTTAAGCATCTTGACTTGAATGTGATCGTCTTTCAGCTTAATAAGGCCATAATTTTCAGTCATTATGGAGAGTTTTTCATTTTCCGCAAACTTACTACGATTGCGTGCCACGAACTGAACTACACTATCAATCGCCTTGGCTCCCAAACTGCGCTCACTTACGGAATCTACATGATAACTAACTAGATATTCTCTAACTGCATCCAAATCGATAGGAGTTGCGATTACACGTTCTAATATTCGTGCTGAAGTCGTAATGGTGGCATAGCGCTTGAACATACGTATACCTACATTGTTTGTTTCATTGTTAAGCTGTACTTTGAACCAATCGTGTTCTTTATAAAACCACTTGATTACTTCAGATTCACGATTTAGAAGGTATTCAGCTACTAACGGCATTACGTGTCCATAGTTTTTTGATGTTCCTTTTTTAATGGCGTCTGCATTGTCAGCACTTGTTGTAAAGACATCAGAAATTTCGATGCATCTTGCTCTCAAACCATCATTTGCACTAGCATCTTTAAAAATCGTGTGTTCTGCTGTACTAATCACACTAGATCCAAAATGGTGAGGTTTTTTTACATTTCCCTCTCGATTAGCACGTAGGCGACCTTGACCTTCTGCAAGCGAATAAAGCAAACCATTGGTATCTTTAAAGGTCGCTGCTGATAATTCGTCTAATACAATAGGAACACCAAAGTTGTTACTTAAGTATCCTTCAATTGCATTACGGGTGCCGTTCCAACCTCTGAATAATGTTTGGTCACCTTTAGATGGATTACCTGCTATTGAAACTGCTAATGCCGCTGCAGTCGATTTACCCGTACTAGAGTTCCCCATAAATGAAAATATCGTGCCAAAATATTCGACTTCATGCTTTGTTTTTAAGAACGCAGTCACTAATGAAGAAACACCAAATATCACAGCAAGCTCCAGTAACAAGTTTCCTTTTACTTCATCAAGATACATTTGCCACCAGCCTTCAAATGTACCTTTAGGTTGTAAGTCATACTTTGTTTCACAAATGATTTCATCAGCCTGAGACTGCTCGATGTCTTTTGAAAGATATGGTTCATCTAATGAAATGACAGTACCTTCATCAGTACGTAAGACACCTACACCTGTATACAATGTAGAAATGCGTAGTGATTGACGCATTAATTGTAGTGCATTACCTAGCGATTTAATGTACTTTTCATTGATGCTGAACCCAAACATAACCAGTCTAGGTAACTTTTGTGTCGTTAGAATATCTGACGTTTCAATACGTTCAATATTTTTGCCATCCGTGATAGTCAATTTCTCAACCCCTGTAGTAGGGTCGAGAAATTTGTTTTTTATGATGATTGGACTAGATAAACGAATTATCTTATCTTCGTCATTTTTGTTTTTTGCTCGAATAAGTTCATACCATGCAGTTGAATCTAACCAGTATGGATATTGCTTGAATATGTTGTTCGTCATTAGTTGTTACCGCCTTTCCAATTACGCTTTTGACGCTTTGGATTCGGGCCTGTTTTCAGATAAACTGAGTTCCATTTACTATTCTTACTAATAATGATAAATGGAACACTTGGTGTGTGCTTTACAAAATATTCACCTTCGTACTTCATAATTATTTACCTCCGAATGTATTAATTTGTGTATCGGCCGAATACATATATAACTATATAGGTAATAGTGTGAGGAGTAAGTCTGTAAAATAACCTTTAAAATTCCAGACAAAAATTATGAAGAAATATATTGACAAAAAAGAAGTGCCGATGAAAAATCGGCACTTCTATAATGATGGTTACTATTTTGACGTGATATAAAAATATTCAGAATCATCAAGGTTATTTTTATCGTTGTTGTTCTTTAAATGATAATTTAAAGCTTTTTTTAATTCAGAAATAAGTTTGTTGCGATTTTCTTTGGTGTACTCTGGTGGATCTACTAGCTCGCTTTGACTTAATAATCTAGTTACTAAGGATTTAGGGGCAGATGCTTGAGTTTCTTTTTTAGTTAAATACTTTGCAAGGTTTACGTCAATTTGAACACGGCATTCTTGTTCTAAATAGTCACTATAGCTATAAGATTGGGTTGCAGCTAATCTTGCATTAACTTCGTCCTTGAGTTCATCTAATTCATCCATATAGTAATTAATTATATCTATTTTTTGAGCACTGCTAACATTTGGTGCTGTTATAATATCGATAACCTTAGATTTTATACCAACTTCGATATTTGAATCGATTAAGAAATATAAATAATAATTTGTCATAGCAGTTTTATAATCAATAGGATTAGTAATTTCATTTTTTATAAAATAATATATGTTATCATTAATTTTATTTGTAGATTCTAAGTCTTTTTTATTAACGCCATTTTTTAAAAAATGGATATAATCAGAGTTATTCGACAATATATCATGTATAACAAGTTTACTATCATATTTAAATGCATAGAATTTTCCAATTTTAAAATTTTCAGAATCAATACCAAGTGCAAGACAAAACTTTTTGAAATTTGCTGAAAAGTTAGTTTTAGTTGGCACAAATAAATCATGATCTTCCCACTTTTTTGGTTTGTTTTCCTCATCTACATTATTGCATCCATCAAGAAGATATAATTCATATTTAACTATGTCATTTAAAATCATTGGATATTTTTCCTTGTTACGAGTGTAGCGTTTACTATTTAATTCCTCATAAGACTTACTTGCTTGACTCATCACTTCTTTTACGTCTTTCGTATCTATATTTTCAATTATTGATTGTAACTCACGTCCCCAATTGCTATACATTAAATCACTCATTTCTATTTTTTAAATAATTATATCTTAAGAATTGTGAATATATAGAGAGAACATAGGTTCTTGATTTGTTATAATTATTTGTATTAAGTAATTTCGTTATAAAGTGGATTGAACAATATATTGCAAGTCTTTTTATTACAGATAATTACCGTAATAAAGGTATAGGAAGGTTTTTTATTGGAAAGATTAAAAAGCGATTATAATGTACTTAATTTACATGTAAATGAGAAGAATGAAGGAGCCATTCGTTTTTATACAAAACATCAATTTGAAATACGATCTAAGGAATTTGAAGTAGAAACTCAAGAATATGAATATTTTATGAAATGGGATAGTAATTGAAATTACAAAAGTACCAATAAGTAATTTTATGTAAAAAGATAACAAATAATATACTCTATTAAGTCTTACAACTTGAGAGAGCTTTTTGTATATATTAAGCATTTATGCTACTAGTTGATATTAGATGTAAAGTATTTATAGTAGTAATATATCGTTTTATCTAGCTGTACGAAAAATCAATTACAAAAAACCCCATCAACAACCGATAAGCAGAACTCGTCAAGAGATGTCAGATAAGATAGTTTTAGTACTCTGTAATTTTAGGTATAAGGTATATTATAACCGTTTTAGCCTATCCATCCATCGCCCACTCATTCTATTCTAGCTTATCCACCCGACGCAATTTTCTGACTCATTCCAGCTTTGCGTATCCACCTATCGCCTTTACATACACACTTCATCTTTAAAATCTAAAATTTCCTTATGCTTATTCATTAACTATTCCTCCATACTCTTCTCATCGTTCTTTTAATTCACACACTCCCTTTTCCCTCGTCACTCAGTCATGGCAGTTTGTAATTTTTGTTCAATTAAGTCGATATGTGTACTGATCAAATTCCGTTGTTCATTCAAGAATTCTAGGTGTGCGCGTAACACGCTTGGGACATCTATTTGGTTTTGATAAAGCATGTCTGTGTTTTTTCGGATTTCTTTTAATGGCATATTCAAATTGCTTAAGCACTGGATAAATTTAATCATTTCGATATCGTCGTCTGTGTATAAACGCTTGTTATTGCTATCTCTGTCGATGTGTTTTAAGATACTCTTTTTCTCGTAATAACGCAGTTTGCTTTTAGGTATATTGCAATAATCTGAGACATATTCAATGTAATATTGTTTCATGTAAGCATATCCTTTCTCTTAAACCAAGGTTTAACTGATATTGTATTCTATATAAACATGAATGAGGAGGAAAGACAATGAAAAAGGCTTTAATTGTTGTAACAAACATTGCGAAATACGATAATTTAGAAAGACCTACAGGTGCGTGGTTCTCAGAGGTTACGCACTTTGCGAAAGATTTCTATGACGCAGGTTATGATGTTGATTTTGTAAGTCCGAATGGTGGGTATGTGCCTCTTGATCCTATCAGTCTTAGCCCTGAAATGATGGGAGCCGAGGACTGGGAATACTACACGGATCATGATTATATGAATAAATTTGGACAAACATTATCTCCAAAAGAGGTTAATCCTAGCGACTATCAAGCCATTTACTTTGCAGGTGGACATGGTGCGATTTGGGATTTAAGAAATAACAAAGAACTAAACGACATTGCGCTAAGTATTTACAATAACCAAGGCGTTCTCTCTTCTGTATGTCATGGTGCGGCTGGTCTACTCGATATTAAAGAAAATGGCGATTATCTCGTTCGTCATAAAGATGTGACTGGTTTTACAAATAGTGAAGAACAAGCAAATGGTACAACTGAATACATGCCATATTTATTAGAAGACGAATTTATTAGTAACGGTGCACATTTTAAAAAAGAGGCTGACTGGAGTAATTTTGCAGTCGTAGATGGTCGCATTGTCACAGGTCAAAATCCCCAATCAGGACATGCAGTTGCTGAAAATGCTTTAAAAATCTTAGCTAATCAATAATTTTATAAAGGAGCGATACACATGAAATCATTAATTATCGGTGCTAATGGTGGCGTCGGTCAACATCTCGTACGTAAACTGAAAGCAAGAGATGTTGATTTTACTGCCGGTGTTAGGAAAGAAGAACAAGTTGAAGCTTTAAAAGCAGATGGTATCGATGCAACTTACATTGATGTCGCAAAACAATCTATTGATGAATTAATAGAATTATTTAAATCGTATGATCAAATCCTTTTTTCCGTCGGTTCTGGTGGGAGCACAGGTGACGATCAAACAATCATTGTAGATTTAGACGGTGCAGTGAAAGCAATTAAAGCAAGTGAACAGATCGATCATCAACACTTTATTATGGTATCAACGTACGACTCACGCCGAGAAGCGTTTGATGCGTCAGGCGACTTGAAACCATACACCATTGCTAAACATTATGCGGATGACTACTTAAGACATGCAAATTTAAAATATACCATCGTGCATCCAGGCGCTTTAACAAACGAACATGAAACGCAACAATTCAATATGAGTGCGCAATTTGAAAATGTACAAAATCCGTCTATTACAAGAGAAGATGTAGCAGAAGTGCTTGTTTCTGTATTAACTGATGAAGTATTACAAGGTCACGAATTCCAAATCATCAATGGTGATTTGTCATTATTAGACGCAACGACTAAATATCTGGAGGAATAATAAATGAATAATCAACAAGTTGTACTTGCAAAACGACCACAAAGTATCCCTCAAGACGATGTATTTAGATTTGAAACAATAGAAACTCGAGAACCACATGCAGGTGAGGTTCAAGTAGAATCCATTTATGTATCTGTAGATCCTTACATGAGAGGCAGAATGAATGATACAAAAAGTTATGTTCAACCTTTCCAAGTGAATGAGCCATTACAAGGTCATATTGTTGGAAAAGTCACACAATCGAACGATGAACGTCTATCTGTCGGAGATTATGTCACAGGCATATTACCATGGAAAAAGATAAATACAGTGAATGGAGACGATGTGACCCCTGTGCCATCAAAAGATGTACCATTACATTTATATTTGAGTGTTTTAGGCATGCCGGGAATGACAGCCTATACAGGGTTGCTTCAAATTGGTCAGCCACAATCTGGCGAGACGGTTGTTGTGTCAGCTGCATCAGGTGCAGTAGGCTCTGTCGTAGGACAAATTGCTAAGATTAAAGGCGCAAAAGTTGTCGGTATTGCTGGTGGTAAGCAGAAAACAACATATTTAACAGATGAATTAGGATTTGATGCGGCCATTGACTATAAACAAGATGATTTCGCACAGCAACTCGAAGCGGCTGTACCAGATGGTATTGATGTGTATTTTGAAAATGTTGGCGGCGCAATTTCTGATGAAGTGTTTAAATACTTAAATCGATTTGCACGCGTTCCGGTATGTGGTGCAATTTCAGCATATAATAATGAAAAAGACGATATTGGACCACGTATCCAAGGAACGTTGATTAAAAATCAAGCATTGATGCAAGGTTTTGTAGTAGCACAATTCGCTGATCATTTTAAAGAAGCAAGCGAACAACTCGCACAATGGGTGTCTGAAGGTAAAATTAAATTTGAAGTGACGATAGATGAAGGTTTTGACAATTTACCTTCTGCATTTAGAAAGTTATTCACAGGAGAGAATTTTGGTAAACAAGTTGTCAAAGTCGCTGAAGAATAGAGAAGACTATGAAAAATATCATCGTAAGATTCATATTTAGTTTACTGTTTTATAAAAGTGGTGTTTCACACTTTAAAAATAAAGATATGTTTTTAAAAATCGTGCCGTCCTATTTACCTTTCAAACACGCAATAGTTAAGTGTTCGGGCATATTAGAATTTATAATTGTTTTTTATGTACTCGGTGCTAAAAATAGATCACGCGTAAGAAAAGTAGTACAAGGATTCCTTTGGCTCGTATTTCCTGCAAATATTTACGCTGCACGTAAGAACATCTCTTATAAAGATGAAAGAGATAGAACAGATAGTGTTAAGCAGCATGTCATTCGTTTACCATTACAATTTGTCATGGTCGCACTTGCGAAACTATTATAAGACTTATCATAGCCACGCCTGGAACATTACTTTTGTTCCAGGCGATTTTTTAATATTTACACTTAAAATCGACGTATATCAAATGATTCTCTTGACAACGCTTATGTGCTCTTTGTTTAAATAAGCTCATATCAGACATTTACTTTTCAATTTTTCTATAGTGATAAGCTTCTAAATTAAGAAAAGCATAAGTTAATTTGCGTGTATGAGTATAAGAATAAATAAAAGTCTGGGACATAATTCCTAGAGAAAAAGCCAGTAAATGAGTTTTTTATAAATTCATTTACTGGCTTCTTTATTTACAATACTTCGTATTGTTGGCTCGCTTTCTTAGGGGACAGCTTCAGCCTGTAGTCTTCAGCTTGTCCTGTTCCCTCAAGAGTCTCGTCAAAATACTTTGTATTTATATGTAATTTTACATTGAAACACTTTAAAAAAATAAGGCACTTTCGTATAATTTAATAAATACCACTAAACTAAATTAACGAGGTGCCTTATGTATAAAGATTATAACATGACTCAACTTACTCTACCAATGGAAACTTCAGTTCTTATCCCCACAAATGATATATCACGACATGTAAATGATATTGTTGAAACAATTCCTGAGAATGAATTCGACGAATTCAGACATCACCGTGGTGCAACTTCGTACCATCCTAAAATGATGTTAAAAGTGATTCTATATGCCTACACACAATCTGTATTCTCAGGTCGTAAAATAGAAAAAATGCTTAATGATAGCATCCGAATGATGTGGCTATCACAAAATCAAAAACCTTCTTATAAAACAATTAATCGATTTAGAGTAAATTCAAAAGTAGATGCTTTATTAGAATCTTTATTTATTCAATTTTACAGTCAGTGTGTAAAACAAAATCTTATAGATGATAAAGCTGTTTTTATTGATGGCACAAAAATTGAAGCAAATGCCAATCGATATACATTTGTATGGAAAAAGAGTATTCAAAACCATGAATCAAAGATGAATGAGGACTCTAAAGCCCTCTACCATGAATTGGTAACCAAAAAAATCATACCGGAAATTAAAGAAGATCATGATAATGAATTAACAAAAGAAGAAATAGATTTGATTGGTAGTCAGATAAATAAATAAATCGAAGATTTAAACAAACATATCGATAATGAGAAGTGTACTAAAATA